>DASWMZ010000139.1:0-6210 GCA_036399495.1 Pedobacter sp. | reverse complement strand
ATTTGGGCAGGCTTTATAAAATTGCTCAATCTCTAAATCCGGATTGCAAATTATTTCCGGCAAAATTTGACATCATTCACGATGATTACCCCACTTTAACATCATTTATTACCGACCGCATAGGCTCTGTAGATATCCTTATAAATAATGCCGGCGCTCTAATCAATAAGCCCTTCGGGGAAACTATGGAGCTCGACTTTGTAGAAATGATACAAAGTAATTTACTGGGCCATGTGAATATGATTCAAAATCTCCTTTCATTAATGAATGAAAATGCACATGTAGTAAATATTGGCAGTATGGGAGGCTTTCAGGGGAGCATTAAATTTCCCGGGTTAGCAGCTTACTCTGCAAGTAAGGCGGCATTACATACTCTTACCGAGTGCCTGGCTTTAGAATACGTTGACAGGAAGATCAAATTTAATTGCCTTGCCTTGGGGTCTGCGCAGACTGAAATGTTAGAGCAGGCATTTCCTGGTTATGAATCGCCGGTGATGGCTTTCGAAATGGGAAAATACATTGCTGACTTTGCCTTAACCGGCCATAAGTTTTTTAACGGAAAGATATTGCCTGTTGCGGTTACTACGCCTTAATTTCAACTTATGAGAGTCTTCATCTTTTTCATTTTAATGAGTGTTTGCTTATTCTCCTGTCGGAATGATACAAAGCAAGTGTCCAATGAGGATGTTTCTGATAGCGCAGCTGCGGAGGATGTAAAAACTTCGAAGTCGTTGCCCTATAAGCTAGAGTATGACGAGAATGCCAATCAAATGACCCTCGTAGAAATAAAGAATGATGCAAGGAAGTTGAGCGCAGGCGAAGTTGCCGGGTTATTAAATGCAAGGTATCAGGCAGTAAAACTCGACTTACTTAAGTCATCGGGAGATACCATATTTTTACAGATAAAAAATGCCACAAAATTGACCCGGGAAATGGGGAGTGCAGGGGCTCAGGCGTATTTGGCCGAAGTAACCTTTTCCTTCACTGAACTAGAAGGAATTAAAGTTGTTGATCTCCTTTTTGAAGAAGGCGACCACGCCATGCCAGGTTCCTATAAGCGGGAAGACTTTTCTGAGTTTAAGGTGGTGGAGCAAAAATAGAAAGTGGCTGTCCGAACCAAGTTTGAACAGCCACTCGATAGAATATTGAACTATTATTTTTTGTCCATTAAAAGAATCTCGTTCACTATAATTTCTGTAAAATATTTCTTTACACCTGTAGCATCTGTATACGTTCTGGAACTTAACCGGCCTTCGATGCTTATTTCGCTTCCTTTCTTCAAATATTGCTCTGCAAGTGTCGCGTTTCTATCCCACATTACAAGATTGTGCCACTGCGTTTCCTCTATTTTTTCTCCTTTTTCATTTTTAAAAGAGGAATTAGTTGCGATTGAAACTTTAGCAAGTTTCTTGTTTGTAGCTGTTGTTTTTACTTCTGGCTCGTTACCTAAATGACCTACTAAACGAACGCTGTTTCTTAAATTACTCATTTTCTTAATTATTGAATTGATTTACCTGATTAACGAACAGTGATATTCCTTCATCACCGACGATACAAAGGTGCAAACAGGTCTGAAGCATAGTCGGAGAGTAATCAATTATATCCGTGTATAAACGGATATATACGAATAAGCCAGCAAACTACAACCGCCATCTGATACATATTCTAAACCCATTCTGCATTATGGTAATTGAACGAGGTTTATCATATTCAAAATAATTATCTTGATAATTGTTATAATCCGATAATTGTCATTGAATATATACTCATAATTAAGAACGGAAATCAAACATGATTTCCATAAACCTTACTTGAATTCACTTATGGAAATACCCCCGGTCTAGCATCTAAGGAATAAATTGCTATGTACAATGTAAATTCATTAATGCCAAAAATTGGAACTTGTTTGGTCGCGGGTTTAACTTTCGCCGGGCTATTGTTATTACTGGGTAATGGCGGTACAGTTTGGTGGTTTCCTCCTGTGGTTGTCTTTTCACTTGTCGGTATTTCTCTGTTCGCAGCTTTAGTTTTTCCTTTTGTCTGGCATTATAAAGAGAATCATCTTGAATTAAATTCAGAAAAAATTTACGGCGTTTTATATACGCTGATACGTTACAGCATTGCCTTTAGCCTCGCAAGCTTTGGTTGGAAAAAGATTTTAGGATTGCAGTTTGTTGTACCGGTTGAAATAGCTTCGAAACCTATGAATCAACAAACCGGGGAATGGCTGACTTGGTATTACTTCGGGTACTCGCATACTTTTGGTCTTATCATAGCAGGTGTGCAAATCATTAGCTCCTTTCTTTTGCTTTTTCGCCGAACAATGCTGTTGGCCGAAGTGATATTATTTTCATTTATGCTCAACCTTACGCTGATAAATACATTCTACGGAATGAATGCTGGTGCATTACTTCAATCCGTTGTGCTTACTACCGGAATCTTGTTTTTACTGCTATCGGAATTCAATAGATTAGCAGCGTTTTTTCTAAAAACTACTTCGCAAATTCCTTCCTTAAAACTCGGAAAACCTTCAATAAAAGGGATAATCCGTGTGTCTGTTATCGTACTATCATTACTGTTCACAATTTATTTAAAGTTTAATTAATGGCTGAATAAACGGGGTAGGTCAGGGACAATAATACTTAAACCACCACCTGGACACAACCTTCCATAACTTATGCATAAAGCTGCAGCTCCTAACCCAGCGCGAGAACAATTTGGAGTTAATTGGCGAGTGGACAACTTATGGAACACAGCCTCTTGTTCCCAATACGACACTGCAGGGGCGCTCATCCTTTACATGGATCGAGGGCGGTGCATTCTGAGGTGGTCTCTGAAATTGATAGAGAAGGTTTCCCTGAAGGTATTGCAATCTTTTGCAGCGACGATGCTACCGGCAATATTTTATGCTGTATTTCGACGAATGCAAGGTGTCAAGAAAATATAATGTTTCGTTTCACCATGGAATTCTGAGTTGGTGGAGAGATGCACCAGCATTCTCACAACGCTATACATGGACAATCACAGGAAACGGTAATACCATAGACGGCAAATGACAGTTGTCAAAAAACGGACAAGTTGGGAGAAAGATTTGGATCTTACATTTAAACGTTAAGCTGAAACTTCTTAATATTAGCAGTGTTTAAAAAACCTTTTTAATACTACTTCTCTGTTCACAAGATTTTTTTCATTACTTTGGTATATTACAAGTTTCGGCTATTGCTGTTTGTAATTCAAGCTTTAACAATCCAAAAACCACAAAATGAAAAGATTAATTTTTGCACTTGCCTTAATGATTGGCATTTCCGGAGCATTAAATGCTCAAACAACTTCTAAAACTGCACAGACTCCGAAAGCTAAAATGGAAATGAAAAACCATGTATGCACATCTGCTTGTAAAAATGGAAAGCATGCCTACACTCATGGTGAAAAAGGACATGTATGCAGCAAAGAATGTGCGAAAATGCACAGCATGAAAAGCCATGTATGTACATCCACTTGTAAAAACGGAAAACATGCGTATGCTCATGGTGAGAAAGGACATGTATGCAGCAAAGAATGTGCGAAAATGCACGGTATGAAAAGCCATGTTTGTACATCCGCTTGTAAAAATGCAAAGCACGCCTACCTTCATGGTGAAAAAGGGCATGTATGCGGTGCGGCTTGTAAGAAAGTGTAACCGAAAAAAAAGGAACAGCTTTAATGGTTGTTCCCTTTTTTTGTACAAAAAACCAGGAAGCAAAACGCATCTTCCGCTTTAAAGGAAAACTCTGGTAATGCTTAGTAAATAATTATTCCCACCCTCTCAATGGACCGCATCTGCCTCGATTGCTCCCAACCTCTAAAGGGCCGTGCCGATAAAAAGTTTTGCGACGACCAATGCCGCAGCAATTATAATAACCGCTTAAAAACAGCGGATTCAGATTTTGTAAGAGAAGTAAATACAATCCTTCGTAAAAACCGCACAATTCTTCAGCAATTAAATCCAGATGGAAAGACAAAAATTAGCCGTGAGAAATTGCTGAGTAAAGGATTTAGTTTTAGCTATTATACCCATCTATATCAAACTCAAAAAGGAAATATTTATCATTTCTGTTATGAATATGGTTATCTTAAGTTGGAAAGTGAAGATTTTCTATTGGTGAAACGAGAAGAGAATCAGGTGTGATTTTGAGTTAGATTAATTTCAGCTATATTAGTCATCAACATCCTGCCTATCTTATGATTAAACAATTTCAGGAGTTTTTTGGCTTTACCAAAAAAGAACTTAACGGCGTATTGATATTATGCTTTCTTATTTTTATGATAGCCTTAGCACCTCTGGTTCATTCCTTCTTTAAGCCCGTCGAAAAGTATAATTATTCAGCATTCGCAAAAGAAGTAGCTGCTTTCAGGGCTTCAGCGAAAGCAAAGCCCTCATATATTTATCACGAAAATGATTTCGAAAATGCCGATCATAACAAAATCCGGGACCCTCAACTGTTTCGTTTTAATCCTAATAATCTAAGCGTTTCCTTATGGGAGAAGCTTGGATTAAGTGCAGGACAGATAAAGGTTATTAAGAATTATGAGGCCAAGGGCGGAAAGTTTTATCGCAAAGAAGATTTTAAAAAGATTTACTCAATTAAAGACGAGCAGTATGCGGTTCTGGAGCCTTATATGAATATTCCACCAAAAGCTTACCCGACATATTCCAAAACACCTTATGAGAAAAAGCCGTATGCAGCCAAAGTACCTAACATAATCGATTTGAACACGGCAGATTCTGTGCAATTAGAAAGTTTAAATGGCGTTGGTCCGGCATTCGCTTCCCGTATTATTAAATATAGAAATCGCTTAGGCGGATTTTACTCAAAAACCCAGTTAAAAGAAGTGTATGGCGTTGATTCCGTATTGTATGATAAACTCCAGAATCAAATAACGATTAACCCCTCTGCAATTCAAACTATATTAATCAATAGTATCACGTTCGCCGAACTCAAACGGCATCCATACCTAAGCTACAAGCAGATGAATGCTATTCTCAAATACAGAAATCAGCACGGTGCTTATAAAAGTTTAGCCGATCTTAAGGCCATTGTGGTGTTAGATGAAAAAGTGCTGAATAAGATCGCTCCATATATCAGGTTTGATTAGATATTGCGTTGCTTATTGTAACCTTTCACTCGGAAATCTGTTATGAAAAATACTAACCAACGAACATATGGACAGCAGTAATTCTTCCGGTTACGATTTCTCTGTATCAGAAAATCAGCAGATGATTATTCAAATGGTACGCGATTTTGTGGAGAAAAATATTCGTCCACATGTAATGGAATGGGATGAATCACAAACCTTTCCTGTAGAGGTTTTTAAAAAACTTGGTGAGCTGGGGCTGATGGGCGTGTTGGTACCTGAAGAATATGGTGGCTCCGGATTCGGTTATTTCGAATACGTAAGTGTTATCGTGGAAATATCGAAAGTTTGCGGATCTATAGGTTTATCTCTTGCTGCTCATAATTCACTTTGCACAGGCCATATTGCCGCTTTTTCGAATGAAGAACAAAAGCAAAGATGGCTTCCGAAGTTAGCTTCCGCCGAGTGGATTGGAGCCTGGGGACTAACCGAAGCCAATACCGGGTCGGATGCTTTGAATATGAATACTACAGCTGTAAAAGATGGCGACTATTACATAATTAACGGTTCAAAGAATTGGATTACACATGGTAAATCCGGGGATATAACTGTTGCGATGGTTAGAACCGGAGAGCGAAACAGTGCTTCAGGTGTTTCGGCAATAGTGGTTGAAAAAGGTACTCCCGGTTTTACTCATGGGAAGAAGGAAAACAAATTAGGCATGCGTGCATCAGAAACTACAGAGTTGATTTTTGATAATTGCCGTGTACATAAAGATAATCTGTTGGGAACAGAGGGCGAAGGTTTCAAACAAGCCATGAAAGTTTTAGATGGCGGAAGGATTTCCATTGCTGCCTTAGCACTCGGAATTGCCAAAGGTGCTTTTGAAGCTGCCGTAAAGTATTCTAAAGAACGTCACCAGTTCGGGCAACCCATTTCGAAATTTCAAGGAATTGCATTTAAACTGGCAGATATGGCTACTGATATTGAGGCTGCCGAGTTATTAATTATGAAAGCTGCAGATTTCAAAAACAGGGGAGAAGCAGTAACTAAGTATTCGGCAATGGCAAAATATTATGCTTCGGAAGTAGCGGT
>DASWMZ010000138.1:0-46302 GCA_036399495.1 Pedobacter sp. | reverse complement strand
ACCAGTTCTTCCAGGCTGGGCGGAAGTAACTGCAACTGATCGGAATCGTAGGGCTTAAAAACAGGCGTTGTTCCCATGCCTTTAAAATACGAAAAGAGGCGTAAATAAAAAAGAGACTATCCTTTTGAGACAGCCTCTTTGTTGTAAGTTTTATGTGCTCTAAACCGAAAAACTTTCCCCGCAACCACAAGTACGACTTGCATTTGGATTATGAAAGTTAAATCCTTTTCCGTTTAAACCATCCGAAAAATCTAATTCTGTGCCGGCAAGGTATAAAAACGACTTCATGTCAAGTGCCATTCTTACTCCTTTATCTTCAAAGAACTGATCGCCGGGTTTTTCCTCATTATCAAAATCGAGTTTATAAGATAAACCTGAACAACCACCTCCCTGCACAGATACTCTTAGAAAATAGGTATTATCCAAACCTGAATTTTCAACCAGTTCGGCAACCTTTTCTTTTGCTTTATCTGTTACTGTAACCATTTTTTTAAAGCTTTAAGAAATAAGAGTCAAGAGGCAAGAGCCAATAAGAGTCAAGAGGCAAGCGCCGCGTATTGTCTTAGTTCTTGTTTCTTATGTCTTGTTTCTAACTAAACTAGTGATGTGACTTTTCAACAACCAGCGCTTCCAATCCATTCTTAGTGCGGTAGTCATTAATTGCAGCTTTGATAGCATCTTCCGCAAGCACTGAACAATGGATTTTAACCGGTGGCAGTGCAAGTTCTTCAACAATATCCATATTGTCGATAGACATGGCATCATCAATGCTTTTTCCCTTTAACCATTCTGTTGCTAAAGAAGAAGAAGCAATTGCAGAACCACAACCAAAAGTTTTAAACTTTGCGTCAGTAATTACATTGTTCGCGTCTACTTCAATTTGAAGGCGCATTACGTCTCCACATTCCGGAGCTCCAACTAAACCCGTTCCAACATTGGTTCTGCTCTTATCAAGCGTTCCAACGTTTCTTGGATTAGTGTAATGATCAATAACTTTATCTGAGTAAGCCATAGCTTCTATTTTTAATTTACAATTTATGAATTACGATTTACGATTTCAATCCCGCAAATCACTTATCTTTTATTTTAGTCCAACTCTGGATATTATAGGCTTAACGTTCACCATTTCTCCTTTACGGGGGATAGGGGGCTCCTAATGCTCCACCCATTCAACCTTATCCAGATCAATCCCCTCCTTAAACATTTCCCACAAAGGAGAAAGGTCGCGAAGATGATTAACCGCTTTCTTCGTTTGCTCAATTGCAAAATCAACTTCTTCTTCGGTAGTGAACCTTCCTAATCCGAAACGTATCGAAGAGTGTGCCAAATCATCTGATAAACCTAAGCTTTTTAACACATAAGAAGGCTCTAACGATGCTGAAGTACATGCAGAACCAGAAGACACCGCCATGTCCTTCATAGCCATCATCAATCCCTCACCTTCAACATATTTGAAAGAGATATTCGCTACATGTGGAAGTCTGTGTTCCCTGTTTCCGTTAACATAGCTTTCTTCCAAAACAGTTAATGCACTTTCTAATTTATCGCGCAAAGCGGACAAACGTAAAGCCTCTTCAGCCATTTCTAAATTGCAAAGTTCACATGCTTTACCAAATCCTACAATTCCAGGTACGTTCAATGTGCCCGAACGCATGCCACGCTCATGGCCGCCACCGTCCATTTGCGCAGTTACTTTCACTCTTGGGTTTTTTCTGCGTACATATAAAGCACCAACGCCTTTTGGGCCGTACATCTTATGTGCAGAAAAAGACAGAAGGTCAATTCCATCTCCTATTACATCAACCGGAATTTTTCCAACTGCTTGGGTAGCATCTGTGAAAAATAAGGCTCCGTGTTTATGTGCAATAGCGGATATTTCTTTAATAGGCTGAATTACACCAATTTCGTTATTGCCATACATGATAGAAACCAAAATGGTCTTATCAGTAATAGCATTTTTAAGTGCTTCAAGATCAATTAATCCGTCAGATTTAACCTGAAGATAAGTTACTTCCGCTCCCAGCTTTTCAAGATGTTTACAGGCATCTAAAACAGCCTTATGCTCTGTAGTGCAAGTAATAATATGATTACCCTTGTCTTTATACATTTCGAAAACACCTTTTAATGCAAGGTTATTTGCTTCGGTAGCACCAGAAGTAAAAATTATTTCTTTTTCATTTGCACCAATCAACTTAGCTACTTGTTCACGTGCATAATCAATACCTTCCTCAGCCGCCCATCCAAACGGATGATTTCTGCTTGCCGCATTCCCAAATTTCTCAGTGAAATAAGGGATCATCGCCTCAAGTACCCGGGGGTCTATTGGGGTGGTGGCATTGTTATCTAAATATATTGGGAGTTTCATATCTTTAAAACAATAAAATATTAATACAAAGATAATAAAGTTTTAGTGCAAAGGCAGGAGCGGAATGCCTTTTAAATATAAATAAAAAGTCATTTTTGCTAACATACATGGACAAAATCGAGCATATTGGGATAGCGGTAAAAAGCATCGAAAAAGCATCTGGTACTTATGAACGGCTCCTGGGAGTTAAAAGCTATAAACGCGAGAACGTAAGTTCAGAAAACGTAATTACTGAGTTCTTTAAGATAGGCGATGAAAAAATAGAATTGCTGGAAGCCACCTCACCCGAAAGCGCAATTGCCAGGTTTATCGAAAAACGCGGTGAGGGAATTCATCATATTGCGTTTAAAGTTGCTGATATCAATAAAGAAATGCTTCGATTAAAATCGGAGGGCTTTACGCTGCTTTCTGAAAAACCTCAGCCCGGTGCGGATAACAAATTGGTTTGTTTTGTACATCCGAAAGATACACATGGTGTGTTGATAGAGCTTTGTCAGGATGTATGGGTTATTTAACTAAAATAAAATTCTGTTTGATAATACCTTTTTTGTGTATATATTTGCGCCTCTTAAAAAGGAATGAACCATGAAGGCTGATTTGCATCCAAAAAATTATAGATTGGTAGTTTTTAAAGACTTGTCTAACGACTATTCTTTTCTAACCAGATCTTGCATAGAATCTAAAGAAACCATTACATATGAAGATGGTAATGAATATCCACTTATTAAACTGGAGATTTCACATACATCTCACCCATTTTATACTGGTAAAATGAAGCTTGTAGATACAGCAGGTCGTATCGATAAGTTCCGTTCACGTTACGCTAAGAAATAATAAACTCATAAAATATATTGAAAGTCCCGGTATACGCCGGGACTTTTTTTATTTTTGCCCGCATGAGTATCGTTCTTTTCGATGATTCCGCCAGAGAAAGCTTACTTCCCTTAACCTTTACACGCCCGGTTGCTTCTTTGCGGGTAGGTATTTTAACAATAGCCGAAAAATGGGAAAGGCGTTTAAATGTTTCGGCCTCGTTTATAACTGCAGAATATTTGCAGGTCAAATTTCCTTATACAGCTCAATCTAGTCAGATTTATATCAATGGTTCCATTTGCCCGAGCAACGCTTTATTAGATGCTATTGATCAATTAAATGATGGTGAAGCTCTAGTTAACAATGAAATTCTGATTGCGGCAAAAACAGCTTATCTAAACAAGTCGAGTTTTTTTAGTGATCTCTTTAATCTTAAGAAAATAGAATTCGGTTCTGCATATACCCGCATCGTTTATCCCGAAGATATTTTTAAGCTTAATGATTCTGAACTAAGGGAAGACTTTACTCTTTTAACTGCCGGGCGCACGTCATCTGCCTTGAGCAGCAGCAACACTATTTTAGGCGATAATATTTTTGTTGAAGAAGGTGCTGTTGCGGAATGCTCCGTTTTCAATACGAAAGACGGACCAATTTACCTTGGTAAAAACTCGGAAGTTTGGGAAGGATCATTAATTCGCGGCTCTTTTGCCTTGGGTGAGCACTCGCAAGTGAAAATGGGCGCCAAACTCTATGGTAAAACAACAATTGGCCCTTTCTGCCGGGTAGGAGGAGAGATAAATAATTCGGTGATCCACAGCTATTCATCTAAAGGTCACGAAGGATATTTAGGGAATGCCGTTTTAGGAGAATGGTGCAACATTGGTGCGGATAGTAATAACTCTAATCTCAAGAATAATTATGCAGAAGTTAAACTTTGGGATTACAACAAACGAAATTTCAGAAAAACTGGGATGCAATTTTGCGGCCTGATCATGGCCGACCATGCTAAGTGTGGTATAAACACGATGTTTAATACCGGAACTGTGGTTGGTGTGAGTGCAAATGTGTTTGGGGCTGGTTATCCCCGAAATTTTATCCCTGATTTTTCCTGGGGCGGAGCTCAGGGCTTTGATTTATATGCCCTTAATAAAGCGTTTGAAACTGCCGAAAAGGTTTTCGAACGACGTAACAGAGCTCTCGACCAAACTGAGAAAGATATACTTTCTACAGTATTTGAACTAACAAAATCATATAGAAACTTTAATAACGATAAGTAATGAGAAAAAATATAGTTGCAGGCAACTGGAAAATGAATATGGATTATACTTCGGCAATGACATTGTTTTCTGAAGTAGTTAACATGGTTAATGATGAGGCAAAAGGAAATCAGGAAGTGATTGTGTGCCCGCCATATTTATACATTAACAGCTTAGTTCAACTCGCAAAAAATAATCAGAAGGTAAGTATTGGTGCACAAAATTGCCATCATGCAGAGTCGGGTGCATATACAGGCGAAATTTCGGCGGGAATGCTAAGTTCAGTTGGGGCAGCATATGTAATCCTGGGACATTCAGAACGCCGTCAGTATTTCGGAGAAACAAATGCCACCCTTGCACCTAAGGTTAATGCAGTTCTTAAGGCCGGCTTGAAGCCAATTTTTTGTATTGGCGAAACGCTTGAAGAACGCAATCAGAATATACATTTTGATTTGATTAAGGATCAATTGATAGAAGGGATTTTCCATTTATCAGCAGAAGAGTTTAGTAAAACGGTTATCGCTTACGAACCGGTTTGGGCAATTGGCACCGGTGTTACAGCTACATCCGAGCAAGCCCAGGAGATCCACTCTTTTATCCGCAAAGAAATTGAAAGCAAATACGGAGCGGATGTGGCACAAAATACCACGATTTTATATGGCGGAAGCTGTAATCCAAAAAACGCTGCCGAGCTATTCTCTCAGCCAGATATTGATGGTGGACTGATCGGTGGCGCATCATTAAAATCCAGAGATTTTACAGATATTGTTAAAGCCTTTAATTCTTAAGTTTGAATTATTTAGGATTTAATTTCACAATTCAGTCAAAGGAAGAATTTCATCGAGATCTGCTTATTAACGCCCTTGGCGAAGCAGGTTTCGATACTTTTGAAGAAACTCCTTCAGGGTTTGATGCATTCGTAACTGAGACTTCTTTTAACCAGAAAAGCTTTGATGAAGCGGTATCAACCTATAATGATATGTTTCCTTTTTCCTGGGAGAAAAGTATCATTCCACAAAAGAATTGGAATGAGGTTTGGGAAAGCAATTTCGAACCTCTCATAATTCGAAACGAATGTTACGTTCGCGCCACGTTCCATCAACCTCAGCCACAATACCAGTATGAGATTGTGATAGATCCTAAAATGTCTTTTGGTACTGGTCATCATCAAACCACTACAATGATGATGGAGTTCATTCTGGAAGAAGACATGGCAGGCAAAACCTTGCTTGACATGGGCGCCGGAACCGGAATCCTTGCAATATTGGCGGACAAGAAAGGTGCTGTTGATATAACCGCTATTGATTACGATCTGGTTTGTTATGAGAGCATGATTGAAAACTCAGCACTTAACGGCACTGCACCCATGCAGATTTTATGTGGCTCTAAAGAAGTTATTCCTAATAAAGTTTTTGATGTTGTTCTGGCAAACATTAATCGCAATATTTTATTAGATCAAATAACCAGGTACAACGAAGTTTTGGCTTTAAACGGTTCATTGTATATGAGCGGCTTCTTTGAACATGATTTGGTATTGATAAGAGAGCACTGCGAGCAGCTAAACCTGCGGTACATCACTCACAAAATTCTTGATAACTGGTGCTCGGTAAAATTTTTGAAAAGCCACTAAGTCAAACTCTTTTTCTCTTATCTTGTTAAGGTCAGGAACATTTAGTTTAAATTAATTTTAATGCGTTTACATTTAATTGCCATTGGCGGAAGCGCTATGCATAACATGGCTATTGCGCTGTCGCAACAAGGCCACGTCGTTACTGGTTCAGACGATGCGATCTACGAACCGTCACGTTCAAGGTTAGCCAAACACAACATTCTTCCGGCAGAAATGGGCTGGTTTCCCGAAAGGATTACAGAAGATATAAAAGCTGTTGTGCTAGGTATGCACGCTCGTGCTGATAATCCGGAATTGCTTAAGGCTAAGGAATTAGGACTTAAAATTTACTCATATCCTGAGTATATTTATGAGCAATCAAAAGACAAAATCCGTGTTGTAATTGGTGGAAGCCATGGAAAAACGACCATAACGTCGATGGTTTTACATGTTTTAAAAGCATGTAATAAAAAATTTGATTACCTGGTAGGAGCCCAGCTCGAGGGTTTTGAAACAATGGTACAAATAACGGATGCTCCGGTGATTATTATTGAAGGTGATGAGTATCTGTCTTCACCAATTGACAGAAGGCCGAAGTTTCATTTATATCATGCAAATATTGGCGTGATAAGTGGAATAGCCTGGGATCATATCAATGTATTTCCCACGTTTGATAATTACGTTGATCAGTTTAAAATATTTCTTCAAACGATTACTCCGGGTGGAACGATTATCTATAACATGCAAGACGACGTTGTGAAAGATGTGGTTGAAACTTCAGCCGAACAACTTAGAAAAGTGCCATATCAAACGGGGTTAAGTGTAACAGTGAACGGTGTTACATCATTGTTGATCAATGATAAAAATGTTCCTCTACAGGTTTTTGGTGAGCATAATCTTCAAAACCTCCAGGCCGCCCTTAACGTTTGTAGAGAGTTAGGCATAAATGATACAGACTTCTATAATGCAATAAGTTCTTTTAAAGGTGCGGCCAAAAGACTTGAACTGCTTGGAAAGAATGAAACAACTGCGGTTTACAAAGATTTTGCTCACTCACCTTCCAAACTGAAAGCGACTCTGAATGCAGTAAAGGCTCAATATCCTGATCGTAAACTGGTGGCAGTGATGGAACTTCATACGTTCAGCAGCCTGAATAAGGAATTTCTTGAAGAATATAAAGGTTGTATGGACAATGCTGATACTGCAATTGTATTCATTAACAGACGCACCTTTGAACAGAAAAATATGGAGCCATATTCAGAAAATGAGGTGAAGAAGGCTTTTGATAACGATAAGTTAAATTTTTTCAACAATTCAGAAATATTGGTCGAATTTTTGAGTTATATTAATTATAAGGGTAAAAACTTGCTTCTTATGAGTTCTGGGGATTTTGGAGGTATTGATTTAAATGTACTTGCAAATAAAGCCTTGACTATGTAAGTGGTAAAAATTTAGGTAAATGAAGACACTAGGTAAAAAGATTAGACTATTGAGGCACCAGAAGGGATGGAGCCAGGAAGATGTAGCGAAGCGATTAGATATTTCCATTCCGGCTTTCTCCAAAATAGAAACAGGTATTACAGATATTAATTTGTCCAGGTTAGAACAAATTTCGAAGTTATTTGAAATGACCGTTGTACAGTTACTTACATATAACGATACCGAGGAACAGGAAAAATATATATCTGAGTTGGAGACTATGACTAAGAAATTGCAAGATAGGGAAGCTGAGGTTATTGATTTGCAAAAGAAGATTATTAATCTTTTTGAAGAACTGAGGCGAACAAAAGTTATCGCATAACATAAAAAAAGGCTTCAAAAAGCCTTTTTTTATTAAAACACTTTTTTGAGCGTTACATGCTTTTTGCCAAACGTAGCACCTGTAGCATCGTGTAAAGCAAGCATTTTATCATTAAAATCACCTACCCACGATAATTCCAATTCTTCGTATTGTTTAAGCGGCAGCACATATTCTTTTAATTTAATAAACATGGCGGATTCAAGTCCATGTTTTTGAAACGACTTTTTAGTACCCATTACAACAGCACGCATCCTGGTAACACCCTTCCATTTATTGTAAAGAAACTTTAGTTTTTCAATTACACCCATCTTCCCTTTTAAAGGCTTTATCATTTGGTTCGCATCCGGAAGGATCACTATGAACGATGCAGGTTCGTCGTTTATATAAGAAAACCAGATAAGTTTTTCGTCCATAATGGCTTTCATTTTCCTAAAGCTTTCAAGGATAGTATCCTTCTCAATAGGTACAAAGTTTTTAAAGTCTGCCCATGCATCATTGTAAATCTCCACAAAATCCGCAGCAAATTTATCAATATTAGCTCTTTCGAGGTGTTTGAAAGTATAGCCAGGCTTTTGAGCTACCCAATTTGCGATCTTAGTAAAACGTTCGGGGAAGGGTTTGTTTACCTCGAGATGATTGGTGATCTGCTCATAAGAAGGCGTAAACCCGTACGCTTCAAAAAGCTCTTTGTAGTAAGGCGGATTATAATTCATGCCATAGGAGGGATGCGTAAATCCTTCGATGAGTAAGCCCCAAAATGCATCGTTTTCACCAAAATTTATGGGTCCATCCATCGCCTTCATCCCTTTCGCCTCTAACCATAGCTGTGCTGTATTGAAGAGGGAGGTTGCAACCTCTTTGTCGTTCACACATTCAAAGAAGCCAACGCCTCCTGTGGGTTCTGGAAAGGTAAATGCCTTTTTCTCATTCACAAATGCCGCTATTCTACCTATTGTTTTTCCATGCGCGTCTGTTGCAATCCAACGTGTTATACTTCCGTGTTGGTGGAAGTTGTTTTGTTCAGGATCAAATACTTTTTCAATGTCATTATCCAGGGGGCAAACCCAAACCGGGTCGTCTTTATAAATTTTCCTCGGCAGGTCTAAAAATTCTCTCTTTGATGATTTATCTTTTACCTCTATGATAACCATTGGAATGTTTTTGGTAATAAAAAAAGCATTCAGTGGGTGAATGCTTACCTTAAAATAAAAAATACTAATTAATAATCGTCGTCATCATCATCTAATGGATCAAGATCATCAATCTCTCCCAGATCATCTAACGGAGCATCAAAATCCTCGTCTTCATCATCCAGTAAGTCTTTATCAATAATCGGATCTTCATCTTCATTCTCGCTGTCGGCATCAAATTTTTTCTTTGGCATTTCCATCTTTTAGAGTAATTGTTGCTAGGATAAAAATAATAAGATTTTAACAAGTATTATAAATTTTCCTATTAATTAAGTTTTACTCCTGATTATCACCAACTTCATTTTCGGCCGGGTGAATATCATTTAGCTGCGGTAATTGTGAACTATTGTTTATTCCGAAGTAATCCATAAATAAAGAACTGGTGCAATAAAGTAAAGGCTTTCCAACCGATTCTGATTTACCTGAAATGCTGATCAGATCTTTATCAAGAAGTTTTTGAATGGTATAATCGCAATTTACTCCACGTATTTGTTCTATCTCCAACTTAGTGATTGGCTGCCTGTAAGCGATGATAGCAAGCGTTTCTAGTGCCGCCTGGCTTAGCTTTTTCTTTGATCGCTGAATTTGTAATTGGTTGATGATAGGGTAGTAGTCTTTCTTTGTGAGAAACTGATATCCACCATTTAGTTCAACCAACTCTATAGCGAAAGATGGATCATTATACTTTTCTTTTATTCTGTTAAGAAGAAAGAGTATTTCTTCGACCGTAATTGACGTTTCATTGATGCTATCTAAAACTTGCTGTATTTCATTTATCGACACGCTGTTGGTGGATGCGAATATTAAAGCTTCTATATATAACTCGTGCGTGTTCAAGAGATATAAAATTATAAAATGTAACTACAAAAGATGCAAGCGGGTGAAATTTGACGAATTAGTTTACAAAGAACCGATTTCATTATCACACCAGGGGTCATTTAGCTTGACTCCTTTTGGGGTAAACTGCACCTTAATCAAATAGAAAGGGCTTTAAGCAGCTTCTAACATCCTCCGTTTCTAGCTATCGCATAAATCACGTTGCCTGAAACAGATAAATGGAACGCCTTCTTTTCGTTAGAAGGAAGTATGAGTTTCCATGTTTTACCCTTATCTGAAGATCTAAAAACGCCAGCAGGATGGCCGCAATAGAAATCTTCACCGACTTCAATTATTGAAGTAATGAAAGCTTGCATAGGAAGTTGAGTGTTAATAGACTGCCAGAATGAGGCGATAAAGCTTTCTGTTGGAAGGCCAGCATCAATGGGCTTCCAGGTTTTACCACCGTTGTACGACACTCTGACCCTTCTGGACTTTGACATTGTATTGTAAGTGATAGCAGCAAATCCACCCTTAATTTGTTCAACATCAATACCAACGCCGCCTTCACTAATTACCTCTTCCCAGTTTTCAGCATCATCTGTCGATCTTAAAATCCCTCTTTGGCTGGTCGCCAGGATTACACCGTTCAATTCAGCAAATTCCCCTACCCAGCCTCCCATATGGACTTGTTTCCATGTTTTTCCGCTGTTCGCGGATTTAAGGAGGCTTTTGCCGGAGCTAATAAGAACTGTGCCACGAGCAGTTTCGAAAATTGTGCGTACCTCTTTCCCTGGAAAATTCGTGTACAGAGGTAACCATTTACTCGTTCCGTTTGTCTTTTGTAAGAATTGCCCATCGTAATTGTAGGCAAATATTCCACTTTTACCCGGGGCAATGATCTGTTTATCAGGGAAACTCTCTCTTATCCAAAACGTCGATTTGGAATCTGATGTATTTTGATACATGCTCTTTCCAGCGCGCAAATAGAATCCACTTTCGTTTGTAAAGAAACTGCCTCCCTGCAATTTTTCGGGAAGCCCCTCGCTAATATCTTGCCATGTTTGCCCGCCATCAGCAGATTTAAAAATGATATTGGCAGGGCCTTCATTTGTACTCGCTGTAAATGTTGAGTCTTTCGCTTGTGCTCCAGTCGGCAAGTTGACAACAGCTTTCCCGCCTGAAACTGATTTGCCCTCTTTGGTTTTTTTTTTTTCTGCTTCTTTTCCTTTTATTACAAAGAAAGAACTTAGTAAAAGTACTACTATGGTGATAGCTGGAATAAACACAAATGATCTTTTCATTTTTTAAATTTAAGTGAGCAGAGCGACTTCTTAATATTTAGCCTCTTTATGGCGTTTAATACAAAGCTATCTACTACTCTCGCTAGTACAGTGTAAAGAGTTGTAAAAGAATGTAAATGCTTGTAAACACGCTGATATTTTATCTTCAATCAAATAGAATAGCGTATTTTTATATATGAATTTTAAGTACCTGCCGATTTTTATTGCTGCGTCTTTGCTTGTCATTTTGTATGGTTTTAGCGGAAGTCAGATAACTGATAAATTCGAGGAGTCAAAAAAAGCTATCATTATGAGGCAGGTCGGTCATGATATACTGCTGCATTCAGGAGATAGTACATCCAGAGTGCTGCCTGTTAAGAAGATCGCTGAAAACGGTTACAAGATTCAATTTGCAAGTCAGTTTACTTTCAAGCCTGATTCACTTGTAAAAATTATACACCGAACCATTGACGCCAATCATCTTCCTTCTGATTATATCGTAAATGTTGTGGAATGCGCAAGCAATGAAACAATATTTGGGTATGCAATACTGGAATCACAACATAGAAAAGAAGGTAAACAGACTAATATCATACCCTGCAGATGCAGGCAACAAGCTAAAGGCTGTTATTTAATCAATATAACATTCCAAGATACCCGTCTTTTGGGTTTGCCAAAGAAATCTGTGACCGCTGGAGTAAGTCTTTTTGCGTTGTTATTAATTTTTACAGGTGCTAATATTTATCACAAAAAGAAAAATGCAACAGAAAATGAAGGTCAGACACTGGAAAATAAGTTCATTCGAATTGGAAAGTTTCATTTCTACAGCGACAAGCAATACCTTATCTATAATAATGAACAAATTGAACTTACTCATAAAGAATCAAAATTGTTATACATTTTAGCAAGTACTCCTAACGAAATCATAGACAGAACCAGGTTGCAAAAGGAAATATGGGAAGATGAGGGTATAATTGTTGGTCGTAGCCTGGATGTGTTTATCTCAAAACTTAGAAAAAAGCTGGAAAGTGATTCTACGGTAAAACTTGTTAATATTCACGGCAAAGGATATAAGCTTGAAACTAGCTCTTAATTGGAACTGTGACATCGATTTTGCCGAAAACAATCACGTTAACCTATTAGTCTCAAAAAACGATAATTAAAATTACTTTAATGAATTCGTTTTGGCTATATACAAGGATTCGATCCACAAAAGTGGAGTGGTTAAGTCTTTCATAATGCATAAACCAATTTTCAATTATATGGAAAATGAGGGGGACACATTTAGAATAGAACCTATAATTTAAGCATATAGTGCTTTATGATTCAGGTACCTTTATCAAGGAGTTTAATTTGTTTCCTTTACGAAACTCTTTAGGCGACATTTGATGTATATCTCTGAATACGCGATTGAAATAAGACTGGTTTGAATATCCGCTTTCCTGACCGACTTGTGTAACCGGAAGATCTGTTTTTACTAACAGTTTACTGGCAAAACCAATACGCATTTCGTTAACAAAAGCAGAAAAAGTTCGATTTGTAAGTGTCTTGAAATAACGGCAAAAGGATCTGATTTCGAGTCCGGCAACCGAAGCTGCTTGCGATAAAGTAATTTCTTCCCGGAAGTTTTGCTGAAGATAGTTCATAAGCTTATGAACACGACTTTGTGGCTGATTACTATAAACAGATAAAAGGTTTGGTTGGTTAAGCCAAACCAGATCATCAGGATCAAGAAGTTCGTCTAATATCTTAAAGAACGATGCCAATAAAGAAACGCTTTTTTGCGTTTGCATGCTAAGCATTATCGCTTGAACTCGCTTTTTTTTATGCCCTTCCAATCGAATGCCCCGCTCTGACCTTGTAAAAAACTGCTGCAATTCTTCTGTGTCCATCATCTGTTGAAGTTCCTGGCATAATAAAACAGGATTGATGTAAAGTGCTATCGAAATAGCCTTTTCAGAACTTTTGCTGTCGCTGTACCATACATGAGGTATATTGGGGCCAACAAATGAAACATCTCCAGGTTCGAAATGCTCCGGGGTGTCGCCTATAATACGCATTCCACTACCAGAGAGCACATATACCAGCTGACACTCAGAATGAAAGTGTAAGTCTGTAGCAAAATGCGGCCTTTCAATCTTTTTTAATAAAAATGATTTCGGTGCCTGAACAAGGTCTGGTAGAAACGCATGTTTCGCTTTAATATGTTTTGACGACATATTATGCAAATATAGTATTGGAAAATATTAATTATGGATTGATTTATGAAAGATTGTATCTATATTTTTGTCATATGCCTGTTTGCTATAAACCCATGTCACTACAGTTTCAGTACTTATAGAGATATAAATCAGCTTTTATTACGGCTGTTTAATGGTTGATTAAGGAACACTCTAAAGTGGCGTATTACAGTGCTGACTTACTTTATATATTAACACCAAATTCATGTATATTACTTCTATTGAGGTCAGGGATAAGAGATATGAGCTACCTGATGGCGCAGGATCTGATGCCACTCATACATCGCCTACGTATGCCTATGCAACTTGTTATCTTAAAACAGATTCATTCGCAACCGGAGTTGGTTTAGCTTTCACTCTTGGGGACGGAAACGGCTTAGTTTGCGATGCTATCAGGCATCTTGCAGCTTCACTGGTGGGAAAAGAAATTGAGGAACTCATGTCTGAGTTTGGATTGGAATATCGAAAAATGGTTGATTCCCCTTCCTTTAGATGGCTTGGACCTCACAAGGGGGTAATACATCTCGCCCTGGCGGCAGTTGTTAACGCCTGCTTCGATCTTTGGGCTAAATCGCGCCAAGTTCCCTTATGGAAACTATTATTAGATCTTAGCCCTGAACAGTTAGTTAATACGTTAGATTTAAGCTACTTAGAAGAAGTTTTGACACGAGATCAGGCAATTCAGTTACTTCAGCAGAAGGCCTCATCCCGCGAAACGCGTTCAGGTATTTTGACTACTGGCTACAAAGGGTATGACACTTCCGTTGGATGGTTTAATTTCTCGGACGAGAAAGTGGTGGCTAATACCAAAAAGGCAATGGACCAGGGATTTACAGCATTGAAGCTCAAAGTTGGGTCCGATGATCCTCTGCGCGACATTCGAAGGGCCAGACTAATTCGCGAAGTGGCAGGCACAGAAGCAACTATTATGGTAGATGCCAATCAAAAGTGGAATTTGCCTGATGCTTTTAAAATCTGTAAACAACTGGAAGAAATAAACCCTTTCTGGATTGAGGAACCTACTCATCCCGATGATGTATTAGCTCATCAGGCTCTTGCAAGGGAAATCGCTCCGCTTAAAGTAGCCGCAGGAGAACACATTCCTAATAAGATTATATTCAAAAACTTCTTACAGGCAAAAGCAATGGATTTTTGCCAGGTAGATGCTGTGAGGGTTGGTGGCATTTCTGAATTCCTGACTATTAGTTTGCTGTCGAAATCTTTCGGCATACCAGTGGTTCCCCATGTTGGAGATATGGGCCAAATTCATCAGCACCTGGTTCTATTTAACCATATTGCTATGGAACATGAACATTTATTTTTAGAGCATATACCGCATCTAAAACAGTATTTTGTGAACCCTGCAAAGATTGTAGATGCCTATTATCAGGTGCCGCAAGAACCCGGCAGTAGCAGCGATTTGAAAGATTAGTGTAAATTATACACATAAACCGAATTAAGAGCAACCAATAATGAGCATGTTAACCAATAAAGTAGTTTTTATTACCGGCGGTGCTGCAGGAATTGGCAAAGAATGCACCAAAGCTTACATAAAAGCAGGGGCAAGCGTAGCGGTATTTGACAATGACAAATCAGCACTTCAGGCGCTATCCATGCAACTAAGCACTCCGGCACTAAGTACATACCCTGGTAATGCAGAAAGTGAAGCAGACCTAAAGCAAGCGCTTGAAGAAACCTTCCGTACCCATAACAATATCCATGTAATTCATAACAATGTAGGTATTGCCAGTCCTTCAAAATCGCTGGACGATACTACTGATAAGGAATGGGATGCCTTGTTTACAATAAACCTGAAAAGCGTCCTGTGGACAACCAGACATGGCCTTGGATATCTTAAATTAACCAAAGGATGCATTTTAAATACCAGCAGCATGGTGGGGGAATTAGGACAAAGTACTCATGCGGCTTATGTAGCCACTAAAGGCGGTATGAATGCATTAACAAAATCTATGGCACTCGATTATGCTCCCTTTGGTGTCCGTGTGAATGCGATCTGTCCGGCTGGAGTATGGACGCCTTTATTAAAGAAATGGGTTTCTGAGCAGCCAGAGCCTTCTAAAACAGTAAGCTATCTTGATAATATTCATGCCCTTGGTTATTGTCCAGAGGGTGATGTTATTGCCGATGTGGCAGTGTTTTTAACTTCTGACGCCGCCCGGTTTGTTACAGGCTGTATCATGCCGGTTAGCGGCGGTGCTGAATTAGGATATAAACAATAAATACTCGTATGGCGGTAAACAGAAGTTGTATGGCCCTTGACCTGCAGGATGATGCGGAGTTGATTTTATTATACGAGCAATATCATACGCCGGCAGGCATTTGGCCTGAAATACCTCATGGAATACGCGAAGCCGGAATTACAGACTTGCAGATCTATCGAATTGGAAATCATCTTTTTATGATAGTAGATTGTGAGGAGGGAATTAGCCTGCAGGCAGCCTTTGAAAAAATGCTGACATTTCCGCGGCAAAAGGATTGGGCAGCTTTGATGTTAACGTTTCAGAAAAAACTTACCGAAGCGAAACCTGATGAACACTGGGCCCTGATGAAACCTGTTTTTTTACTGGAGGATTGTAAGTGAGTAGAAAGTCAACCCTTGTTCCCTTATTAGTAGTGATGAGCCTAATGTTCATCTGGAACCTAAGCCGTAATATCAATGACATCCTTATTCCCCATTTAAAAAGGGCCTGTCAGTTAAGCGATTTCCAATCCTCCCTGGTACAATCTGCATTCTTCGGAGCATACTTTTTGTTCGCCCTGCCAGTGGGGAAATTTATTAACAGATACGGATACAAAGCCGGCATGGTGACTGGTTTAATTATTGCGTCTGTGGGTGCTTTCCTGTTCTTTCCAGCAGCAGACACCCGTTATTATCCGCTCTTTCTGACAGCACTTTTTATTATAGCAGCAGGTTTTACTTTTCTTGAAGTAACTGCTACACCCTATGTTTCGGTGCTGGGTGATCCAAACCGGGCCGCGAGCAGATTAAGTCTGGCAGCAGCCGTAGGTTCTTTAGGCGCAACCCTGGGCCCTTTTATTGGAAGCAAACTTCTTTTACATGCAACAGATGTTACTCCTTCTGCTATCAAGCAGTTAAACCCAGTAGCATTAACGCAGTATCTTGATTCAGAGGCACAATTAGTTAAAGTGCCTTATTTATGTCTAGGCGTATTTTTCGTGGTTATGAGTGTTCTGATCTACTTTATCAAATTACCCAAAGTACATACAGAGGGACAAACTGGTAATAGCCTCAAATCTGTGTTCCGCTTTAGGCATACGGTACTTGGAGCGTTGGGTGTATTCTTTTATTTAGGGGCCGAGGTAGGTATTGTAAGCTTCATCATCCGCTATGCACAATCATTAAATATTGCTGCACTTACAGAACAAAAGGCCGCTTTATTTATAACTCTATATATGATGCTAGTGTTAGTCGGACGGCTAGCCGGAGCATATGGATTAGTGCGCTTTAAGTCCGAAAAGGTATTAGCTGTATGCTCTCTGGCGGCAATAATACTGGTGAGTATCTCCTTAATGAGTACAGGTTATACGGCATTATATGCAATTTCTCTTGTCGGCCTTTTCTCCTCTGTAATGTATCCCATTTTATTTACACTAAGCATCAGGAACCTGGGCGATTACACAAAAACAGGTTCCTCGCTTATCATTATGAGTATTGTGGGGGGAGCAGTAATCCCACCGATCATGGGTGTTTTGTCGGATCATTCCGGTATTAAAAATGCCTTTTTCATTCCAATCGTATGCTATATTTATGTGCTTTATTACGCCTATCGTGGTCATGTAATCGACGATAAATCAGCACAAATCATTTAAAAACCACAATTTCATGAAAACACATAAGCTTCTTGTTCTTTTATTATGCTTATTATTTGCCCACAAAACTTATTCTCAGAAAATAGGAGGAGGTGAATTAAATCCCGGTATTTATACCAATGAGAAATCTATCGAAGAGTTTCAAGACCTGAAGTTCGGCCTGAGTATTCATTGGGGGCCTAATGTTATTGCCGGTCAAGAAATCAGCTGGTCCAGAGGCAAAGAAACTCCACAGACTGAGTACGATAATTTCTATAAGCAATTTAATCCTACTAAGTTTAATGCTGATGAATGGGTAGATTTAATGACGGACTTCGGGATGAAATATGTTATTATAACAACTAAGCATCACGACGGCTTCTCGATGTGGCATTCTGACTATTCTGATTATGACATTGCCGCCACACCCTTTCAACGCGATATTTTGAGAGAATTGAGTGATGCCTGCCAGAAAAAAGGAATTATTTTTGGTACCTATTATTCTACCTTAGACTGGTATCATCCAGACTATCAGCCGTATGGCCACGGCGGTCCTGGCAACATGTTTCCCAGATATAAGGACACCCCAAACCAGAACCGCTACTGGATTTATGCTAAGAACCAATTGCGGGAACTAGTAACTAAATACAACTCGAAAATCATTCAGTTTGACGGCGATTGGGACTCTACCTGGACACATCAAATTGGAAGCGATTTCTACCTCTACCTTCGAAAAATTAAAGATGAAGTTATTGTAAACAGCCGAACTGATATAGGCAGAAGACCTCCACCGCCATATAACGAAAATGAATCTTGGCGGGCTGATATTTTTGCCGGGGACTTTGAAGAAAGGGAACGCATTGTCGGATATAAACCCAAAGTAAATTCCAGAGCGCCATATCCATGGCAAGCCTGGGTTACTGTTGATAAAACGCAGTGGTCATGGAAACCAGATCCAAAACTATTGTCGGCCAGTGAGATTATAACCGATTTAATAAAGACTGTTGGTGAAGGTGGCAATTATCTTATCAATATAGGCCCCAAACCTGATGGAACCTTTGAACCGGTTATTGTTGCTAATATGAAAGAAGTTGGCAAGTGGGTGAAAGGGCATGCAGAAAGCATTTATGGAACACGTGCAGGCGACTTTTTTGAGGAAGGTAAATTTACAAGTACAAAAAAAGGGAATGCAAATTATCTGTTTGTATATAATACCTCCTTAAAAGAAGTTTCGCTGAATGGAAGTCACAAAAAGCTGATTTCGATAAAAGATGAAGCGGGAAAACCAGTTAGGTTCAAACAAGTGGCAGATAAGATCAGCTTTAAAATCAGTTATATTAAAGTAGGAGTTCCATCGGTTTATGCCTTAAGTTTTTAGCAAACCAAAAGAGAGAGCTGCCAGATTAGTGGGTGTATAGTATTTGTCCACCACAATTCTGGGAGCTTCATAGCCGGGTTTATTACTGCGCATCATCTCGATATCCGCTTGTACAGTTCGCCTGCTCACACCTTTATTAATTCCTGCGTATTCATATAATGCATCAGAGCAGGCATCAATGATGTCTTTCTTCTAAGGTCCACTTTTTGTACCTGTTTTCAGGCAGTTATCAATAGTTCGAAAACGGACAAGGGCGTTGCGCAAAAAGATTGCGCAGGAGTGTATTTATTTGTATCGTCAATACGAATTAATCATGGAAAAAGAAAAAATAAGCAACGGAGAAATCAGTGCTTTAGGGGTAACCGATTTAGAGGTACTTGTATACTTTAGTCGTGTTGCTAATGGCCTGTTGAAAAATCAAGTGATGACCAAGGAAGTTATCCTTGCCAACCTCGAATCTTTGATAGAAGATCCGATGCCCTATGCTATGAAAAAGGGCGGTAAATTCAAGAATCTTGCAGAGCGGGTAATTGAACTACGTAAAGAAGGAAAGTTTGTAAAGCCACAACGCAGCAACCATGCTTTAAGAGAGGCATTGATCGACTTTCCCGTTTTTGGCAAAGAGAATATTGAGACCGGGGCTCTGGGACAGATGAACACTGCAATGAAACTGCCTATTACTGTTGCCGGAGCGCTTATGCCAGATGCGCATCACGGATATGGCTTACCAATCGGAGGAGTTTTAGCAACGAGGATTGACACAATTATCCCGTATGCAGTCGGGGTAGATATTGCCTGCCGTATGTGTCTAAGTATTTTTGATCTACCAGCTGAAGTAGTGGACACAGATAAAGACAAGCTTAAAACCTTGTTAGGCGAGCATACGGTATTCGGTATGGGAGGCGTGGTTAAAAGTTATCACGATGCATCATTGTTCGACCATGCTGACTGGAACGCTACAAAGGTCATTCGTTCATTAAAGAATAAGGCTTATACCCAGTTAGGTACCTCCGGGACAGGCAACCACTTCGTTGAATGGGGAGAGTTGACCGTGACTGATGGTGCATTAGAAGGAATACCAGCAGGATCTTACCTGGCGCTATTGTCACACTCGGGTTCAAGAGGTTTTGGAGGAAGCATTGCAACTCATTATTCTGAGATAGCGATGAAGAAAACAAAGCTTCCTCACGAAGCCAAGCATTTAGCCTGGCTGGATATGAATACAGAAGAAGGGCAGGAGTATTGGATTGCTATGAATCTTGCCGGTGAATATGCTTCGGCTAATCACCATGAGATACATAATAAAATAGCCAAGGCACTGGATTTGTCGCCTGCGATGCGCATTGAGAATCACCACAACTTTGCCTGGAAGGAAAAGCTGGCTGATGGTACCGAAGTGATGGTACACCGTAAAGGGGCAACTCCGGCAGGTAAAGGAGTTCTAGGGATAATTCCCGGATCAATGAGCACACCAGGATTTGTGGTGAGAGGTAAAGGCGAAGAAAGTTCTATTAACTCGGCTTCACACGGTGCAGGGCGGTTGATGAGTAGAAGCGCTGCCTTCAAAACATTAGACAAGGCTGTAATTGCAGCTAATCTGGTTGATAAAAGAATCACTTTAATTGGTTCTGATATGGACGAGGCCCCAATGGTTTATAAGGATATTCATGCAGTTATGGCTGCACAGACAGATTTGGTAGAGGTGCTGGCTTCATTCCAACCGAGAATTGTAAAGATGGCTGATCCGAAGGAGAGGCCCGAGGATTGAAGTGATCACAAACTGGAGTTTGATCAATAGGTTGAACTTCTTGGCATCGAACGCAATTTTCTTAATGTTTATTTAATAACTATTGATATTAGTCTAATTCTCCAACAGTCACAGTTCCTTTTCGGCCTTTAATTTTAATTCGTTTTTTGAGATCCGTGACATGAACTGAGAAATCTTCCGATTTGGAAGCAGTATATCAAACCATCGAGAAAATTTCGCACTGGAAAACAGGGAAAACCATGGGTGATGGAAATGTGATACAACTTGTTGATACAGGTACTGAAACCGATATTGAGGTATATTGTAAAGTTTAATCTTTTAAACATAGTATCTTATTTAAAAGAAAATCCAGTTAAATTTACACCGCTGATTTAGTTAAAGTCGACGTCTTGTTTGGCGTATATAGCGTATTATATAGGAAATAAGCCACGAGAATCAACAATCTTAATTTTATAAGCCAACTCACACAGTCAATAATTCGAATTAGTAGAAAGATAATTAACCATATGAAATTGTTCAGAACAACAATATTTCTTTTCTTTTTTCTAGGTGGTTTCATTTCAACTTTACACAGTCAACCGCTAAGTTTCAAAGTTCAAAAAATATCCGGAGAATTATTTGAAGCCGTTGGGGCTTTCGATGTTAATCAGGATGGCAAAGTTGATTTAGTGTCAGGAGGCTACTGGTACGAAGGTCCCGCCTTTGTTAAGAAACATACGGTACTTCCGGTAAAT
This sequence comes from Pedobacter sp., assembly GCA_036399495.1. Lineage (GTDB taxonomy): Bacteria > Bacteroidota > Bacteroidia > Sphingobacteriales > Sphingobacteriaceae > Paradesertivirga. The sequence goes on along the minus strand of DASWMZ010000138.1, from coordinate 25,218 downwards.
CGTTATGACGAGTGGTATGATGATTTTTCCGTTATACCGTTGGATGTAAATGGCGACAGCTATCCGGATTTTATTACCGGAGGTTGGTGGGGTAGTAACGTGAGATGGCGGGAGAATCCTGGAAAGGAAACTAAACAATGGATTGAACACGTTATTGGTGAAACAGGCAATGTAGAAACTACCCGGGCTTGGGACATAGATGGTGATGGTATAGCGGAAATTGTGCCCAACAATCCGGGAAAGCCTTTTCGATTCTACCGCCTGAATCTGGATGCAGACAAGAAAGGTACCGGCAAGTTTACTGAATATATTATAACGGAAGCAAAGCAGGATCATGGGCTTGGGTTTGGTGATATTAACAGCGACGGTCGAGGGGATTTTGTATTTTCGGCTGGCTGGCTTGAAGCCCCAAAAAAGCCTTTTTCTGATAAATGGATTTGGCATGATGGTCTCAAGTTAGGAGGAGTCAGCGTTCCGATTTTGGTGCAGGATTTAAATAGCGATGGATTGAATGATTTAATTGCGGGTCAAGGGCATAGTTATGGCCTGGATTGGTATGAACAAACGAAGAGAGGTATCTGGAGGAAACACCCCATCGATCCTAATAATTCTCAGTTTCATGAGATGGCTTGGGCCGATTTATACGGCACAGGAAAACCTGTTTTGATTACAGGCAAACGCTTTCGGGCTCACAACGATAAAGACCCCGGAGCCCACGATGATTATGGCTTGTATTATTATCAATGGAATGGTGAAAGCTTTACAAAGCAGATTATTTCTTACGGGCCTATTCTAGGCAAAGGTACAGGCATTCAAATGGCCATTGCCGACTTAAACGGAGATGGTCGCCTAGATATTGCCGTGGCTGGTAAAGACGGTCTTTACGTTTATTACAATGAAGGAATAAAAGAATAGAATTAACTTATTTAGTATGAATTTTGGTATAAACACTTTTTTATTTACCTCTCCTTTCACAAACGAAAGTGTGAGCTGGTTCCCTCAATTTAGAGAATGGGGTTTTGATTCAGTCGAAATAGCATTAGAAGATCCTGCTAATATCGACCCGCAATTAATCCGCAAGGAATTAGATAAGAATAATTTATCCTGCACTACTATTTGTGCTGCTATGGGTCCCGGTCGCGATTTAAGAGGATCCCAGGAAGACCAAGACGGTGCTTTTTCTTATATAACAAACCTATTGGAAGTGATGCCAATATTAGGCGCTACAATGCTGGTAGGACCCTTGTATTCGTCTGTGGGTCGGGCAGAGCAGGTAACACCTGAAGATTATAAAAAACAATGGCTTCTTGCTTCAACTCATTTACGAGCCTTAGCTGAAAAAGCAGAAACAGCCGGATTGAAGTTGGCCGTTGAGCCTCTAAATCGCTTTGAAACCGATTTTATTAACACCACCAAACAGGCTATTGACTTGGTGCAAGCTATCAATAGTCCGGCCGTAGGCATTCATCTTGATACTTTCCACATGAATATTGAGGAAAAGAGTCTGCCTGATGCGATTCGCTTGTGCGGATCCCTATTATGGCATTTTCATGCCTGTGGCAGTGACCGGGGAACTCCGGGAAATGACCATACGGATTGGAAGGGAATTGTGGAGGCTTTAAAAAGTGTGCAGTACGAAAAAAGCATTGTAATTGAATCATTTACTACTGACGTTAAAGCCATTGCCAAGGCTGCTGCCATTTGGAGGGAAATAGAAAAATCTCGCGAGGAAATAGCCAGTGCCGGAGTGACTTTTCTCAAAGGGATATTTAAATAGGTATGGGCAATTGCGGCATTTAAAATCACACACACACTGATATAATAGCACGTTATTATTTATGAAATCAATTTATAAACCAATTTTATTTCTATTCGCCTTTATAGCCCTTTCACAAAGTTGTATCAATTCAAAAAAAGCAGTTAATACTCCTCCTTCGCCGGGTATCACCACTACGGGACAGTTTGAGCCGGTAGACCAGGCACTTTACGGGGAACACGTCCGTACGACTGAACATAAAACTCCCGAAGAGGAACGTCTGAGCTTTGTACTGCCACCAGGATTTGAAGCAACATTGTTTGCCTCCGAACCCGATATTACAAAACCCATTAACATGGCTTTCGACGAAAAAGGCCGTTTATGGGTGACCCAATCTTCGGAGTACCCAGTGGCTGCCGGTCCAAGCGGTGGAAATGATCGAATAACCATTCTTGAAGATACCAACGGTGATGGGCGTGCCGATAAAATAAACGATTTTGTACATGATCTAAACATCCCGATTGGTATTATGCCAGTCAAAGGTGGGGCTATCGGGTACAGCATTCCTAATGTGTACCGGTTTTATGATACAGATAATGATGGAAAAGCCGACAAGCGTGAAATTCTGTTGAGCGGCTTTGGCTATGAGGATACCCATGGTATGGTTAACAATTTAAGCCGGGGGAATGACGGCTGGATACATGCCTTGCACGGTTATGCCAACACTTCTGTAACAGCGGGTAGAGATGGCGATTCCATTCGTATGTATTCGGGTAACACCTTCCGTTTTCGATTAGATGGCAGCCGTGTTGAAAAAACAACAGATGGCCGTATTAATCCTTTTGGGGCTACTTTTGATGAATATGGCTATCAGTATTCCTCTGATTCTCACAGCATGCCTATTTACCAGTTAATCTGGGGCGGTAATTATACCCAATGGGGGAAAAGGGATCCAAGCATGGGCTTTGCACCAACCATGATGGATTACCAATTAAATTCTACGGGACTAGCAGGCCAGGTTTATTATACCGATACACATTTTCCAGAGCGTTACCGCAATTCCTTTTTTTCAGGAGATGTGGTCACCAGCCGGATTAGCCGCAATACCATAGTACGGGAAGGAACAACTCCCAAGGCTACCCGCCAGGAAGACTTCCTGATTAGTCGGGACCCCTGGTTCCGCCCTGTTGATATGAAAGTTGGTCCTGATGGAGCTCTGTATATTGCTGATTTTTACAACAGGATTATTGCCCATTATGAAATACCCCTTAATCATCCTGGCCGGGACCGCATAAGTGGTCGTATCTGGAAAATTACCTACAAAGGAAACCCCCTAAATAAAGGAACTGACTGGTCAAAAGCTAGCCTTGATGATTTGCTGTCGGGCATGAAGCATGAGGTGCCGGCTACCCGCATGCGCACCACCGATGAACTGGTTGACCGTTTTGGAGAGAACGCTATTAAACCCTTACAAAAAATTGCGCACCGTTCAAAAACTGACCCGAAACAGCTTGTTCAAGTGCTTTGGGCATTATATCGGTTAAATGCCTTGTCAGACGATGTTTTGCTCTCAGCATTCCATCATTCAGATATTCTGGTACAGGTACACGCCTTTAAAATTGCGGCCAATTACACAAAATTGAATGAACGCTTGCTGAGCAGTACCCGTCAAGCTCTGAAAAATAAAAACCCCCATGTACAGCGCGCCGCCGCCGAAGCTCTGGGTCGTCATCCGGATGGTAAAGCCTTTACACCTTTAGTAGAGTTAATAAACGAGGTGCCAGAGTACGATACACACTTGCGTTATACAGCGCAGCTAGCACTGAAAAACCACCTTCTATTACCAGCCGTTATGCAGCAGGCAGTGGCTGGAAACTGGTCAACCCAAGCCGCTAACATCATTGCCGTGGTCGCAGCCGATGTACCGGCGGTACCGGCTGCCACTTTTTTAAGCAACTACTTGCAAACCCAGCCGGCACCTCCGGCCCGGCAGCTGGTCTATAGTCAGACGGTTGCACGTTACCTACCCGAATCAGAAATACCGTCATTTATTCTTTTTGCGCAAGAAAAAATGGGAAGTGATGCGGATCACCAACTCCGCCTTATTAAGGCTATTACCACAGGCCTGGATCAAAGAGGTCAGAAAACCCCTGCTGCTTTGAAGGAATGGTCCATTTCATTAGCCACCCGTTTTATCAAAAACATGCCGGTTAAAGAAGTTGACTGGACCTGGGAAGTCCAAAGCCAGTATAAATATGCCGCCGAGGTAGCTGGCCGGTATCAAGTGGCTGCGCTAGGCCCCCTGCTTAAAAATTTACTGACCTCTAGATTTGATAGTAAGATTGACAATGCACGGGCGGTTGTGGCCAGTTCATTGATATCGATATCTGCGCCTCAATATACCGATGTGGTAGCAAAGGTGTTAAATGATGCCGATGAAACCCCCTGGACCAGACAACAGGCCGCCTTGGCACTGGGTCAAGTAAGCACTCCAGCTATACGTCAGTTATTGGGACAAAGCCTGAAAGGAGCCCCCTATGAAGTGCAGATAACCATAGCTTCATTGCTTGTTAAGAGCATAGAAGGAAAAACAGAATTGTTGAAAAGAATACGGCTGGGCAGTATCCCGGCCCGGATTTTGAAAGATAGATCCGTAGAAGAATTTTTCCTGACTAACAGCTTGCCAAAGCAAAAGCAGGAGTATGCAGAACTCACGGCGCAAATACAGCCCATTAGTTTTGAACGGCAGCAGTTGGTAGAAGAACGAATCAAAACGTTTGATGCTCAAGGAAAAACCCCGCTTATTGGCCAGGCTATCTTTACCAAAAACTGTGGCGGATGTCACCAGATAGACAACAAAGGTGGGCAGATTGGCCCGCAACTTGATGGTATTGGCAACTGGGGCCGAAATGCTTTAACCACTAAAATTTTGGACCCAAACCGTAATATATCGGAGGCATTTCGCACGTACAATATTACATTGAAAGATGGTAAAACCCTTTCGGGATTGTATCGGCGTGAAGAAGGCCAGTTGTTGGTATTTGCAAATATTGGCGGACAGGAATTTACGGTTTCGAAGGCAGATATAAAGGAAAAAACAGCTTCATCATTTACGCTTATGCCTGACCATTTTGGTGATGTTATTAAAAAAGAAGATTTCGATGCTCTGTTGGTATACCTTCTAAATGAAAAGTAGTTTAATAACAAATATTCAGAACAGCATAATGTTTAAATTGGTTGAAGCACATGGAATCTAATCGTCGGAGTTTTATTAAGACCGTAAGTACAGCTAGTATTGTTACAGCAATAAGTCCAACTATTTGGACGAAATCTTTCGCACAATCAGATAAGATCATTATAGGACATAACTCCCATAAATATCGAGTAGTACAAGGGTGGGGAGTTCTTGATGCAGGTAAGAACCCTGTGAATGATTGCCATGAAATGGTTGAAGATGCAAAAGGCCGTTTAATTATGATCACCAATGAGACAAAAAATAACATTCTGATTTATGATAAATCCGGAAAGCTTTTGGAATCTTGGGGAAATAGTTATCCTGGTGGACACGGATTAACAATATCGAACGAGGGTGGGGAACAGTTTCTTTTTATTACTGATACCGACAGAAACCAGGTCATAAAAACCGACTTAAAAGGAAGGGAAATTTTAAAATTAGATTACCCTAAAGAAACAGGTGTTTACGCCTATCCCGATCAATTCACTCCTACCGAAACTGCTATAAACCCCATTAACGGAGATATTTATGTGGCCGATGGTTACGGGATGAACTTCATAACCCAATACAGTAGCAAGGGTGAATACATCAGACATTTTGGTGGACGAGGAAGCGATAATAATCAGTTTCAATGCTGCCACGGTATCATAATTGATACCCGCGATACTAAAAACCCCACTTTAATAATCACAGATCGCTCGCACACTAGCTTAAAGCGATTTACCCTGGAGGGAATATATTTATCGACTATTTCTGTTCCTGGCTCCTTTATATGCAGGCCGGTTATAAAAGGTAAAAATATGTACGCCGCCGTTTACAGAAGCACTTCGGAAGACTTAGAAAACTCTGGCTACATTACCATTTTCGACAAGAACGATAAGGTAATATCTACTCCCGGAGGCACAAAACCTTTATACAGGGATAATAAATTAGAAACTCAGCAAAAGGACAATTCTTTCACCGGCTTTATGCATCCGCACGACGTTTGCATTGATAACGATGAAAACATTTACGTACCTCAATGGAACTCCAAAAAAACGTATCCGGTAAAGTTGGAGCGTATATGAAAAATGGATAATTTAATTAAATTAATCGGGCGGTTTCACCCCCTGAAGGTGCACCTGCCAATAGGATTCTTCTGCTGCCATCTCTATGATTTATTAAAGCAATAATTACTTAAAGACCTTAAAATAACGTTAACTATTTGAATCACTTGTTTAATTGATTTTGAAATTGATTAGATTTTACACTTTAAGGGAAGATTTTTTTAGTGGCAGTTGGCTGCTCAGCGGGTGGTACTGCTTCCTAGGATAATGGTATTTCCTTGAGTTTTGTAATCAATAAATTCAAATTAGGCAGAGAGTTGATAAATCAATCTTAACTCATTTATTGCTTTACGTAGTCTGGTCTTTACGGTACGTAAGGATAAATTAAATTCGTTTGTAGTCTCATTATGTGTATATTCTTTAAAAAGGCTAATCGATAAGTAGCTTTTGATTGGGATTTAGCTTTTCAGTTATATCCTTAAGATCTGAATGGGAAGGATTGAATGATGTTGTATGATCACTTAATAATTCGGTAGCATCACCAAGTTTCATACTTCTTGCTTGGTTTTTACTTTGTTTCGACTAAGCTCATCGAAACCCAGATTCCTGCAAATATTTATCATCCATGTAAATAATAATCTCCCTCAAGAATCATATCGGCCAATGAATTGATGATTTTTATAAATACTTAAGGAAATAAGGTTGCCGACATATAAGGTTTTTAATAAGTTAATGAAAGCATCATATTTTTAATGAAACTCTCAATTTTGCAGATAAGTACTTGTGGTTTGAGCTAGTGCAGAAGTACGCATTTAATTATAGTGTTATGATTTAATGTTTAAATAATATTAAGTGATGGGAATAAATGATATTTACGCGCATCAGTATATCTTTATACTGATAATAGATGTTGTACATTTAGTTTTATGAAGATTCTTTACGCGATTCAGGGGACAGGCAATGGCCATTTAAGCAGGGCAATGGATGTTATCCCTTGTCTTCAAAAACACGGTGAAGTTGATATCCTGGTCAGTGGTATCCAGGGCGATCTCGATTTGCCCTTTCCGATAACCTATCAGTTTAGAGGCTTAAGTTTTATTTTCGGAAAAAGTGGTGGTGTAAACCTTTGGAAAACTTTTGCCAAGACTAATCTAAGGAAGTTTGTTAAAAACATAAATGATTTACCGATTGAAAACTATAATCTGATTATTAATGATTTTGAGCCTGTATCGGCATGGGCCTGTTACTTTAAAAATATTCAATGCATAGGTTTGAGTCACCAGGCGGCTGTATTAGCAAAAGGCCATGCTTTACCTGATTATATTGACAGAATTGGCAAACTTATTCTGGAACATTATTCACCTGCTGATATCAAATATGGTTTCCACTTCTCGGGCGATGGTGAAACGATTTTCACACCGGTAATCCGGAAACAGGTTAGAGACCATCAGATTTCAGATGAAGGGCACTATACCGTTTATTTGCCGTCTTATGACGATAAACGTTTGATTAACCAATTATCGGTATTTAAGGATGCGAAATGGGAGGTCTTTTCCAAGCATAATAGAAAGGAATACAAATCTAAAAATATTACCATCTATCCGATTGATAATAAAAAGTTCACGGCAAGTATGGCCGCATCAAGCGGGGTATTATGCGGGGCTGGCTTCGAAACTCCTGCGGAAGCGTTGTTTCTCGGAAAAAAATTACTGGTAATTCCGATGAAAAACCAGTACGAGCAGCATTTGAATGCGGCTGCCTTAAAAGCATTAGGAGTTCAGGTAGTAAAAAATCTAAAAGAAAAGAGCGAACCAATTATTCGGGGTTGGATAGAGCACGGAAGGCTAATCCCTGTTAATTATCCGGACATTACTCAAGAAATAATTGATAACATTGTGGCGAAGCATCTCAAATCCCCTTTTTCTGAGGAAATTAGCCGGGTTCTTTAATGCTTTGAAGCAAGCTTTTAATGTTTAGCATATCATTCAAATTTTTTGAGTCTCCGGTATCTAAGCTATCGCTCGTTTCAGATTCAAACTCTTCATGCTCGTGCTTAAATATCGTCCATTCACCTTTATGATATTCTAACGATGTAAGGTTTTCTACCCAATCTCCAGAATTAAGATATAAAACAGAGCCTTCATCAGTCTCTATTCTACGAATTTCAGGCTGGTGAATGTGTCCGCAAACCACATAGCTGTATTCGCTTTCAATAGCCAGCTCAGCAGCAGTTATTTCAAATTTATTAATGAATTTTACAGCGTCTTTGAATTGTGCTTTAATACGTTTCGAAAAACTCATTTTTTCTTGCCCCATAAGGGTAAGGCACCAATTCACAAAACTATTAATTAAAATAAGGCTGTCGTAACCAATGGCTCCAAGTTTGGCCAGCCATTTAGAATTTTGCATAGTTACATCAAAAACGTCGCCGTGAAAAATCCAGGCTTTTTTCCCGTCGAGATTTAATACCAGTTTGTTTAGCAGTTTAAAGCTACCAAGTTCCATGTCGGCAAACTTTCTAAGCATCTCATCATGGTTTCCCGTAAGGTAATAAACCGGAGTGTTTTCTGTAACAAATTTCATCAGCCGCCTTACCACTTTCATATGGCTCTCAGGCCAATACGATTTACTGAACTGCCATATATCAATAATATCGCCGTTTAAGACGATGGCTTTGGGGTTGATGCTTTTTAGATATTGAAGTAATTCTTTGGCCTGGCAGCCATAAGTTCCCAGATGTATATCAGATAGTATTACTAAATCGACATCCCGTTTAGACATGGTTAAATTACAGCATCTACTTTTACCCTAAAGTTAACAAGGTATTATATTAATGACTTCACAGGGAGCTAAATTGGGTAAAAGCTTAATATTCAGTTAACATACGTATCTGTAAATTACATTCCCAAAACTTTATTATGGAAGCTCAAGTAACTAAAAACTCTTCTTTTTTCTACGCTTGCAAAGAGAATTACTTTCTAGGCATTTTACCCGCTGATCCGAAATCGAAAGACAAAGCTGGTTATCAGGCTTTGGTTAACATCGCTAAAGTTTATTTTTCCCTTGGCTTATATGAACCAATTGTTCAATATTTAAACGAAGGAAGATATTATATGAAAATCTGGTCGGCTTATTTAATTCTTGAATACGGCAATCCGGGTGAGGATCTAAAAGCATCTTGTCTCGAAACCATTAAAGGAACCATAACACAATTCCAAAAGGAGCTATCCGCTCAACAGATAGATTTTTTTACTGCTTATTTAAAAGAAAAGTATTAATCTTTTTAAACCGATCGACCAATAACCGGTAGTCCCTTGTATATAACCGGGTCGGTCAAGCGCAAGTTAAAATCCAGACATTGTAATTTTGCATATTATTTGAGGCAGAATTAACTGGTTTTTTCTTGTACGAGATACCGTAAGGTACTGAAATCGGAAGTATTCCTTAACCCACACTACTTATTAAAATGCAAAATTCGTAGGTAACTTAATCGAGTCTTAATATATCGCTAATAATGGCAATCTACTTTTGATAAAAATTAAAAGATATGAGAGCGTTCAGATTTTTAGCATGTATGATCCTATTTTCATTGTTGTCATTTTCTGATAAGGCAACTTTAGTTATGCGAGAGAAGGAAGCGGTCCAGATTTTAATAATGGGCGTACGCGATAATGTCAAGTCGAATTTTTACGACGAAGATGTAATTGCCCAAGAGACGGGTATTAAGATTGATAGTATTGATAACAAGTTCAATTCTATTATCGCAAACAATATTGCTGGTGCCATGCCTAACAGTTCCTGTAAATTTATTACACACAGCGATGGTACTTTACCTGCTGAGATGACTGATAAAATTGAAGTTGAAGGAGATGGTGAGAACTGCATTTCACATCTTAATAAACTACCCGCCACAGAATTGAAAAAAACGTTGGTTGAAGCGAAGGCCGATTACCTATTGGTACTTAACCAACATTATCTTAAAAGACAGGAAAAGCCAATGCGAACGGTTTTTCATATTGTGAGTTATACACTTTATGATGAGAATAAAAAAGAAGTGATGACTGGCCATCAGTATTTCACTTCAATGAAGCTGGAATCATCTGATAAGATGAAGCAAATGAGCCGGAAAAGCACATCAAAAATTGCATCGTCGGTTGCCAAAGTCTTAAATCTGTAGAATCAATTTATTTATTAATAACCCAAGAAGGTCTGAAAAACAGGCCATATGGCCACGCTTTGCTCTAATTTATAATTCAACCCAAAATTTAATTATGATGAATCTTTTTACGCGATCTTTATTGTTGTTCGCTTTCCTTTTATGTGCTAACGCGATGTCGTATGCCCAGGGAAGCCAGGCTGTAATTGCCGGAAATGTGTCTGAGAAAGGAACTGGCCCGTTAATCGGAGCTACAGTTGTAGTTAAAAATGAATCTACCGGATTTAAAGCTGGTACTGTTACCAACCAGAAGGGTGATTATGTTATAAAACAGTTACCCTTAGGCTCTCCTTATTCTGTTACAGTTAGTTATGTTGGGTATCTAGAACAGAAGAAATCAGGTTATTCTCTTAACCTTGGTGACTATGTTCAGATCAACTTCACATTAACAGATCAATCGAATGAAATGAAGGAAGTAACTGTTACCGCCAGTGCATTAAAGAATACGGTAAAAACTTTAGGTGCTTCTACTGCAATCACCGAGAAGGATATTGCCAAGCTTCCGGTAAACGGACGTAATTTTACTTCTCTTATCGATCTTTCGCCTTTAAGTAACGGGAACAGTCTTGGCGGCCAGCTTGCTTCTTCCACCAACTTTACAATCGACGGAATGACTGCCCGGGGTACGGTTGCAGGCGGATCTACCAGTAGCGCCTATTCCGTTTCAATGGAAGCCATTAGAGAGTTTAAAGTAGTAACTAATGAGTATGACGTAACCTTGGGAAGAAGCGGTGGCGGAACAATCAGTACGGTAACGAAATCAGGAACAAACCAATTTACAGGAAGCGCTTTTACTTTTGGACGTACCGACCAATTAGCAAGTCCGTATGATTTACGCGGTGCTAAAAGAACTCTGGAATATTCAACATACCAATACGGGTTTTCGTTAGGAGGGCCAATTATTAAAGATCGTGCTCATTTTTTCGTAACCTGGGATCATCAGGCAGATGCGCGGCCTTTACAGATTGCTGATTTAAGAACGCCTGCTGATGTCGCGGCAAATCGGGTTACTCAAACTACACTAGACAACTTTTTAAACGTTGCACGTTCGAAATACGGCGTTGCGAACACTCCGCAGTTTGGTGCTTTTGACAAGTCCAAAGGTACAGATGCGGTTTTCGCAAGAGCAGATTGGCAGCTTAACGCTACCAACTTGCTTACTATCAGGAATAACTTTGTTTCTGAGCTTGATAATCAGTCAGAAGGTGATAACTCTGGTATTAATCTTTATGAGGTACATATCAACAGGAAGAAAATGGAAAACAGCATTATGGCTTCACTTCGTTCGGTGATAAATCCCAAAACCACCAATGAGTTGAAATTGCAGCACTTCTATGAGCACGTTCAAGTGCTGCCTAATGATGAATTGCCAGGGCAAAGTATACCACGGGCTATAGTTGAAAATATTGAATCAATAGATACGGATGGTAAGAAATATAATCTAAACTCCATGCAATTTGGGGGGCAGCGGTTTTCGCCAGAATGGTTTAAGGGTAACGTCTTGCAGCTTGTCAACAACGTTTATTATAACACAAAAAAGATCAATTTCACGGTAGGAACGGATGTGTTGTATAGTACAATGCATTCTCGCTATGGAAGTGAGATGAATGGACGTTTTTTCTTTACAGGAATCAACAATCTTAATGCCATGACTCCATATCGTTATGCCCGTGAAATCGAGATAGTAGACGATCCAAGTACAAAGGTAAATTATGTGAGTGCTGGTTTGTATGGCCAGATGGAAACGCAGCTTAGCCCCGGATTGGGAATGACTGCTGGCCTGCGTCTGGATAATACAACATATTTAAACAAAGCAAATAAAAGCCAATTGGTACAGGATGAACTTGGTATCAATACTAGTAATGGTATTAATAACTTGCAATTACAGCCTCGTATGCAGCTTACTTGGGATGTAAAAGAACAGCGGAAACATATAATTCGATTGGGTGCAGGGATTTTTGGATCAAATCTAAATCCATATTCAATGGTTAATAATATGCTATTTGATGGTACCAAAGTAGCGGCGGTTGATATTACAGGGGCAGCAGTTCCAACGCCAAACTTTCCTGGTTACCGTTCCAATCCTGCAACTGCTCCAGGCAAGGAATTGTTTAGCAATCCAGCTATTCAGAAACTGATCACAATTAATACGAACAACCCTGATATTAAAGTGCCTAAGGTTTACAAAACCAACCTTTCTTACAACCACTTCTTTAATGAACGGTTGAGAGTAGGGCTTAGCGGTTATGCCGCATGGGCGCGTAATAATTATATGTACATTGATAGAAACATGGTAAAGAATCCTTTCTTCCGTATTGCAGCTGAAGCTAATAGGGGTGTTTATGTGCCTGCTTCAACTATTAATACTACGCGAGGTACAATGGATTGGTTAAATAGCCGTCAAACAAATAAAGTTGGGCGCGTTCTTGAATTGGTTAGCGAAGGTAAAAAAGACCAGTATGCAGTAGTACTTGACGGCGCCTACCAGTATTTCAAAGACGGACAAATTTCATTCTCTTATACCTGGAATGATTCAAAAGATAATACATCTTATAACGGAAACGTGGCCAATACAGCAACACTTGATCAAATGGTGATAGATGATCCACGTGATTTAAGTACAATGAGCTATGCCAATAATCATTTCCGCAATAAAGTGGTATTTTATGGTACGGCTCCGAGCTTGTTTGGAGTAACCATGGGACTTCGTTTTTCCGGAATTTCCGGCACTCGTTATTCATTAGCAGTTAGCGGAAATATGAATGGTGATTTTGTCTCATCCAACGATTTAGCGTATATCTATGATCCGAATTCCCCTGCAACTCCTGCATATCTAAAAGATGCCATTCAGGGTCTTTTGAATAATCCCGCTGTCGAGCAAAATGCGAAAGATTATATCACTAATAGTTTTGGAAAGATCGCCGAGCGTAATGGCGGTATAAATGGATTTTATGGGGTGTTTGACCTCCGTTTGGCGAAACGTTTTAAAACTTATAAAAGACAGAATATTGAAGCATCAGTGGATATTTTTAACCTCGCAAACTTGATCAATAAGAACAAAGGAGTTAGCAGGATTTTGAATAAACAGAATATTTACGCAACCAAAGGATTTGATCCTATTAAGAATGAATTTATCTATACACCGAACATAACTACAGGTGTGGCGCCGCTTACTTCGCCACAAAATGGAAACCCTTACCAAATTCAATTAGGTATCAGGTACGGCTTTTAATCTCGATTTAATATGTATAAAAAGCAGAGCAAACCAGCTCTGCTTTTGCTTATAACTTAACGGCCCGTTTAAATCTTATTAACATAAAAATACTTTCTTTGACCATGCCTGGATATTCGGGAACTAATCTCTTTACAATGACATTTCGCTCCGCAGCCTATTTCAAATCAATCTATCTCAGCCTGATATTTGTGTCGGTTTCCATTTTGACGCATGCTCAAACGCCCACTAATAAGCCAGATGAAAAACAAATTTTACTTTCCAACGGTTGGTCGCTAAGCCCTGCCGGCCGCGGAATTGCCTTAGGAGATCTTCCCTTAAATATGGCCCTTTCTCCTGATAAAAAGCTTTTAGCAGTAACCAATAACGGGCAGAGCAAACAGTTTCTGCAACTTATAGATCCTAAAACAGAGAGACAATTGGACTCGATCTCGATTGGTAAATCCTGGTACGGCATTAAGTTTAGTGATGATAATGATAAGCTTTACGTGTCTGGTGGAAACGATAATATCATTTTAACTTTTGATGTTAAAACAAAGAGTTTCGGAGATCATGATACCATTAGACTTGGCGCAGCATGGCCCACAGAAAAAATTAGCCCGGCCGGGATTGACGTTAACACTAAAACAAACCGCTTGTATACAGTTACCAAAGAAGATAGTAGTTTGTATGTTGTTGACCTCATTAGCAAAAAAACAGTTCAGAAAGTTAAACTTACACACGAAGCTTATGCTTGTGTGTTGAGCCCTGATAAATCTGAGCTATATATTTCCTTATGGGGCGGCGATAAGCTTTTAGTTTACGATATTAAAAAGCAAGCAATCGTGTCGCAAATTGCAACGCAAAGCCATCCAAATGAGATTCTTACAACAAAAAGTGGCCAGTATATATTCGTTGCAAACGCGAACGATAACTCTGTTTCAATAATAAGTAGATCCCAACGCAAAGTAATTGAGACGATCTCAGCTTCTTTGTTTCCTACCAAACTAACTGGTTCAACTACTAATGGCCTGGCTTTATCTTCCGATGAGAAAATACTATATATCGCTAACGCTGATAATAATTGCCTTGCCATTTTTAATGTATCAAATCCCGGGAAGAGTATCTCAATGGGTTTCATTCCAACAGGCTGGTATCCCACGAATGTGAAAACTCTTGGTAAGAAAATAATGGTGAGTAATGGAAAAGGGTTCTCTTCATTGGCTAACCCAAAAGGCCCGCAACCAGTTAAGAAAACAGATAATAGTGGCTCGCATTTAGGTGTAATTAACTCAAGACTTCAATACATAGGCGGATTATTCAAGGGAACTTTATCCTTCATCGATCAACCTACAGCTGAGCAGTTGAATACCTATTCGAAACAGGTTTATGCAAACACGCCATATAATACTAAAAAAGAGACTGAAGCTCATAAAGAAGTAAACAACCCGGTTCCGGGTAAAGTAGGAGGGAAGTCGCCTATTAAACACATCTTTTATGTAATCAAGGAGAACCGCACTTACGATCAGGTTTTTGGTGATATGCCTGAGGGAAACGGTGATTCTTCGCTATGCATCTTCCCTGAAAAGATCACTCCAAACCACCATGCGCTGGCCCGTCAGTTTGTTTTATTGGATAACTTTTATGTAGATGCCGAGGTAAGTGCTGATGGACATAATTGGAGTACAGCCGCTTACGCGACTGATTATGTAGAGAAAACATGGCCAATTAGCTATGGAAACCGTGGCGGAACTTACGATTACGAAGGCAGCCGGAAAATTGCCTATCCGAAAGACGGGTTTATATGGGATCATTGCAAACGTGCAGGTGTAAGTTACCGCTCGTACGGAGAATTCACCTCGACCGGAAAGGCAAGTATTAAAGCACTTGAAGGGAACATTTGCACGAAATATCCATCATACAACCTCGATATAATGGATATTGATAGAATAAAGATATTTAAACACGATTTTGATTCTCTGCTGGCAATTGGTCGCGTTCCCCAGTTTAATACTATTCGAATAGGGAACGACCATACCAGTGGACAGAAGACCGGTAAATTAAGCCCGATTTCAATGGTGGCTGATAATGACCTGGCACTTGGTCAACTAGTTGAGCATATTTCAAACAGCTCTATTTGGAAAGAGTCTGCTATTTTCGTTTTGGAAGATGACGCACAAAATGGGCCGGATCATATTGATGCTCATCGTTCACCGGCTTTTGTAATTAGCCCATACATCAAAATGGGATCGGTGAATCATACTATGTATTCAACTTCAGGTATGCTGAGAACCATGGAATTGATTTTAGGGATAAAACCAATGAGCCAGTATGATGCCGCAGCAAAACCTTTTTTCGATTGCTTTACAGCGCAACCTAATCTTGCATCCTATACCGCTAAAGCTGCGGGTGTAAGCCTGACGGTAAGAAATACGGCAAATAATACCAGTTCAAAAAGATCAGATAAGTTCGATTTTTCGAGAGAAGACAGAGCACCCGACCTTGATTTAAACGAAGTGGTTTGGAAATATGTGAAAGGCGAGCATTCGATTATGCCGGCTCCAAGACGAAGTGCTTTTGTAAAGTTAGAGGCAAAGGCAGATGACGATGATGATTGACCATTGTACAATTCCTGATTATCAATTAAAACGCAAACTTTGAATCGCAATACTATACTAGTGGGCTGCTTATTATTAGCATGCCCATATTTTTTAAGTGCCCAGCAGAATGGCACATCGTCGCCAGATACAGTAGGTGCACTAAGGGAAGTAGTTATTACTGCAAGTCGAAAAGCATCAATGCCCGAGTCAAGTCCATTCTCTATAAGTGTTTTAAACAGCAAGCAGATTGGAGAGTTTATGTATCGTTCCAGCCCCGAAGCCCTTACTTCAGTGCCAGGGGTATTTGTGCAGAAAACCAACCATGGTGGTGGTTCAGCGTTTGTGAGAGGATTGACCGGAAATCAAACCCTGATATTAGTAGATGGTATCCGTTTAAACAATTCTACCTTCCGTTACGGCCCTAATCAATATCTGAATACGATCGATCATTTCACTGTTAGGCAGATAGAAGTTGTTCGGGGAAGCGGATCGGTACAATATGGCTCGGATGCGATGGGTGGTGTTATCCAGGTATTAACCCACGACGCGCAATATTCAACGCAAAATAAGCTTAGCGGTTATGCTACCGGCAGATACTGGAATAGCAATATGGAGAAAACCGGTCGGGGGCAGGCAATGTATAGTACACCAAAGTTGGCTGTTATTGGCGGAATTAGTTTAAAAAAGTTTGGCGACTTAAAAGGAGGTGATACTACCGGTCGGCAGGGCCCAAGCGGGTATGGGGAAACCGATGCGGATATTAAACTAAAATGGAAATTGGCTGAGAACGCGGAGTTAACCGCGGCTCATCAATATGTACAACAAGATAATGTGCCGGTTTATCATAAGTTTCAACTTGAAAATTTTGCGTTAAACGAGATGGAACTTCAGCGAAGAAATCTGTCCTATCTTAAACTAAATCTTAAAAACTCCAACCAGTTTTACCGGTCTGTACTCATCACCGGTTCATTCCAGGAAAGTACCGAAATTCGAAATAGCCAAAAGAACGGTAATATTAATCGCCGCAAAGAACACGATGGAATCAACACATCAAATGCTTCCATCGATGTGCTTTCGCACATTACGCCTTATTGGTCAGCCAATAGTGGTAGCGAATATTATTTCGATAAAATCGGATCTTATAAAGAGGATAGAAATGTGAGTAATAATACCTCTACCCGTGGACGAGGATTATATCCTGATAAGGCTTCTTATTCTAACGCCTCCTTTTATAGCCTTCATCACCTAAATATAAAGAAACTAACGATAGAGGCTGGCGCAAGATATAATTGGTTTAGTGCATCAATAAGCGATGACAAGCTTGGAGCTGTAAAAATTTCGCCAAATGCTGTTGTTTTCAATACTGGCGCGTCTTATAAACTAGGTGCTCATAATGTGTATGCGTCATTCAGCAGCGGTTACCGCGCCCCCAATATTGACGATATGGGAACGCTCGGAATCGTCGATTTCAGGTACGAATTACCATCCTTCGGTTTACAGCCAGAAAGAAGTTACAATACTGAATTGGGTTACAAACTCTATTCTGATAACTGGAAAGGAACTTTAGCAGTCTTTAATAATAAGCTGAGTAATTTAATAACCCGTGTCAAAAATGAAGGCGAAAAGATTGAGGGCTATACTGTTTATCGAAAAGAAAATGTCGAAAACGCATCAATTCGCGGGGCAGAAGCTTCTTTACAATGGCAACCAGACAAGAAATGGATTTTCAATACTTTTGCAGCTTATACTTACGGAAAAAACATCACCCAAAACGAACCGTTAAGACGCACACCTCCACTAAATGGTAATACTTCGGTTCGATATTCATTTGAAAAATTATACCTGACAACCGAATTTGGCTGGGCTGCAAAGCAATCAAGGTTGGCGCAGGGTGATAAGGACGACAACCGGATTTCAAAAGGAGGAACTCCGGGTTGGAATATCATTAATGTCTATGCGGGATATCAATATAAGATGCTTCAATTTAGAATGAGTGGCCAAAATTTATTAAATGAAGACTATAGATTCCACGGAAGTGGTATTAATAGCGTTGGCAGAAGTGCTTTAATGGAAGTGAAAGTGTCGTTCTAATTCTACGAGTTCATAATAATTAAGTGTTTCTCAAATACTCAAGGAGGTTTCAGGTTTCATTATTTAGTTTCGTTTTAATAACGCCTGAATCCTATTTATAAAAACCTGAGGTTTCATCGGCTTCGGAATATAGTCATCGGCCCCGGCATTAAATCCTTCAATTTCGGTTAGTTCATCATTACGTGCGGTAAGAAAGACGATGAAAGTGTCTTTGAAATCTACCATGTTTCTTAATGCACTACAAGCCTCCATACCGTTCATTATCGGCATCATGATATCCATGACTATTAGATTCGGCCGACATTCAATTGCCGCACGAACGCCATCTTGACCGTTAACTGCTGTAAAGACAGAGTAACCTACTTTTTTAAGACAATGCGAAAGGATATCTCTGATATCCGGCTCATCGTCAACGATTAAAATTTTTTGCTTTATTGCTCCCATAAGTTGATTCGCTAAATGTAGAATACTTAACTGTATCGGATATTAAGAAACGGTTAAGATTGTGTAACCAGATAGGTATAACAAGTATGAATTTGTAACCTTTGATTATTAGTTTAGTTTTTAAATTCTTTACAGGCAAATATTCAGCAAGGTAGTTGCTGAATCGTAAGTAGTAGCTTTGTGTTCTGAGAAAATATTCTTATTGGTCCTAAAATCAAAAAGCTATCAGCCGAACAAAAACAAGCCTTGATAAGGAGCGGAGAAGAATTCACATTAAAATTTCTTGATAAAGTAAGTCAGGGAGTACATCAGCCGTAGGACTATACATTCAAAGATATCACGCAAGCGCAATTGCCCAGTATTCTAAATAATTTATGTTATCTTACTTACAGCAATTACTAACCATAATTTGAGAACCCCATTTATAAATTATTTTTTACCGCTTTTATTAATATTCTATCTAATTCCTACAAATTCAAACGGATATTCACTTTTAACGCATGAAGCAATCATTGATGTAAGTTGGAAGAAAGTTATAGAACCATTATTGCTTAAAAAGTATCCTAATTCAACGCCGGAGCAATTGTTAAAGGCCCACTCTTTTGCTTACGGTGGTGCGATTATGCCCGATATAGGATATAGTCCTTTCGGGAGTATGGTTTATACAGACTTTGTGCATAATGTTAGGACAGGCGATTATGTTGTCGCTTTGATAGAAGAAGCGGAGTCTTTAGATGAATATGCATTCGCGCTTGGGTCGCTGGCTCATTATACAGCCGATAATTTTGGACATCTGCTTGGAACGAACGTAGCTGTTCCGTTGGTTTATCCCAAAATCAAGTCGAAATTTGGCGATACGGTAACTTACGCAGAAGATAAACTTTCCCATTCGAGAATGGAGTTCGGATTTGACGTTTTGCAAATTGCCCGCGGAAATTACGCTTCTAAAGCTTATCATGATTTTATTGGTTTTAATATTGCCAAGCCAGTGATCGAGAAAGCCTTTTACAGAACATACGGTATCCATGTTGATGATATCTTCAAAGATTTTGATGTTGCGATTAGCACTTATCGGTGGACTATTAAATCCCTATTGCCAAATATTATAAGAACAGCCTGGGCAAAAAAGAAATCAGATATTAAAAAAATACAGCCTGATGCCACCTCGAGAAATTTTTCCTATCGGATGAAAAACCGGTTATATTATCACGAATTCAAAAAAGACCACCAAAAGGCTGGATTCTTCCAATCTATAATTGCAGGTCTTCTTCCAATTTTACCCAAAATTGGTCTTCTGGCTAAGCTTAAATTCAAAGTACCCACACCCGAAGCAGAAAAATTGTTTATAAGGAGCTTCGACACCACTCTAGTGCATTTCGAAATAGCATTAAATAATCTTAATAAAGGAAAAAACATTACGCTTGAGAACAAGACCTTAGATACTGGACACCGAACTGTTTGGGGCGAATATGCTATCGCTGATGATAATTATACCGAATTTTTATTAATGCTTAGTAAAAAAGAGTTTGAGCATATAAACCCGCAAATGAAGTCTGATCTTCTCGCATTTTTTCTAGATGCAAGGCCTCTAAAAGGGAAGAAGAATGATAAAAAGTGGTTGGAAATATCAAAAGCTTTAAGTGTTTTGAAACAAGAAGCACTCAGGAACGAAATTTAATGAGTTCAAATTTCGGTTAGCTGCTAAGCGACTTTAAACTAATATAAAAAGTAGTTCCATCTAGTTTATTACTATTAAACCAAATTGTTCCATTTTGTAAGTCTATAAATTCTTTACATAGCACTAATCCTAATCCTACACCTTTTTCTTTATTGGTTCCATAAGTTGATTTTCCTTTTAAAGAAAAGAGATCAGTTTGTTCATCTTCTGAAATCCCAATACCATTATCCGAAATAGAAATAATTGCACGGCCGTTTAAAAGCTTACTGCTTATTACGATCTGACCTCCCTTCGGAGTAAACTTTATGGCATTGCTAAGTATATTTCTGACAACTAGTTGCAACATATCTGTATCTGCCATCGCTTCAATCGAATCGCTCATTTGGTTTTCGAGTGATATGCCTTTTCCTTTAGCTATAATTTCCTGTATCTTAATTGTATCATTCAAGCATGCTAACAAGTTAATGTTTGTAGATGTTGCATAAACACCCTCCATTTGGGCCCTGGTCCATGAGAGGATATTCGAAAGCATCTGTTCGGTATACTGCGTGTTTTCAAGAAGATTTTTTTCGATTAGTTTTTTCTCGTCTTCGGTCAAACTGCCTGCAGATAATAACCCGAGGTAGCTTTGAATCAAGTTTAGGGGAGCACGCAAATCGTGTGCAAAAATCGAAAGTAGCTTGTTTTTTGTGATGTTGGAAGCTTCCAGTTCCGTGGCCTTTTCTTCAGCCTCCAGTTTTTCCTTGTGATAAGAACGTCGGATATATTTAGTTATGGAGCTAATTGACAAAACCACACAAACATAGGTAACGAACATATCAAAATATCGGCTTGGGCGATTAGAGTACGAGTATTCAACAAGCCCAGGATTAGAATACTGTGCAAGCAGAAGTAAGCACACTGTTATAATATTAAGACTAATCCAAAACGTATGCTGACTTGTTGGCGATACGGCAATAACAAGAATCAAAAGGAGAATAAATATAGATAGAGTAGGGCCGTCTATACCCGCGTTATAATAGTAGTTTAGCGAAAATGCGAGGGAACTTAATATTCCGAAGATTACTACATTAATCGAAAATTTGTTTTTGTACCTGGTGTAATAATAAAATACCAACACAATTAAACAGCAGGCTGCCATTAGGAGAGCCAGTGTTTTAAGATTTAACAAATAGTTGATTAGAACAGAGATTGCCAGCATTACAATAGACAGCAAGCATATAACATTAAAAATGCGTGCTTCCATCGTTTGTTCGCCTAGTTTCCCAACCAGTCGTTCAACCCAGCTTGATTTTTTCTCTGATTTCAATATTTTTGAATAGCGCTGTTTCTACGTTTATTGTCAGACTAAAGTTTGAAATTACTAATTCATCCCTCAGTAGATGCAATTACTACAAGTACAATTCTGTTAAACTAAACGTTATTTATTCAGTTTAATGTTAAAGCAGTCGCTATCATGCATCTGATCCTTTAAAGAAAAAAAATTATTATGAAGAATATAGTCTTATTGCTTTTTGTTGCTGTGCTTTTTTCGGCATGCAGAAGCCTAAATGGCCAGGTAGATCAAATAAAGGCCTTAGAAAAATGTAAATACGAAGTGAGCTCTGTTGACAGTATTTATGCAGCTAACGTAAATATTCGCGATATAAGAGGCAAAGAAATAACTGATTTGTTGAAAGCTCCACGGTTGGCTCTTGCAATAATGAGAAAGAATGTTCCGCTTAAAGCGCGGGTTAATTTGGTGATTAATAATCCTACAAATCAGCTTGCTGCAATCAATCAGTTTGAATATAAAATACTGATAAAAACCCGTGAACTGGCCGGTGGGTTTGTAAACCAAAAAATTTCAATTAGTCCCAATGGAGGCACCACTACAATCCCTATTCAAATTAATTCCAATGTCTATCACATTTTATCAGATGATAAGGCAATGGATGCCATAACCGATTTTTTAATTGGAAGTGATGATAATGACAAGGAAAGAAAGGGAATGGTGACTATCAAAATTAAACCAACACTAGATTTCGGGAACAGGCAAATTAAATATCCCGGCTATATTACCATTGATAAAGAGATAAGCAGCAAGAATCTGTTTAAATGAGGTATTTGGTTCAAGAATTTTTTGGATGAAGGACAGATTAAATAATTTATTCGTTTGATGTAACCCGAAATATCTCGTTACTTTACTAATATTTTTAGTAAAGTATGATACGAGCAAAACGGGATTTTCCTACCAGATTTATTACAAGTTTTCAATCTCCAGCGAAGACCATGCAGAAAGGCGGCTAGATATTTCATATCACCCGTTTAACAAATAGTCATTCTGCGTTTTATAATTATGTAAATTGACTTTTTAAGGGACGACTAATTAGTTGAGTTGTACAATTGCTCAATTTCATCAATACTAAGTGCCCTGCCATAGATTCGTAAGTCATCTAATGCGCCATGATGATAATAGCCCCCTGTTATTGGGTCGGTACCGATATAAAGCATAGTTGATATATTGCCATTAGGCGTTGGTACAATGGTGCTACTATCAAATACTATTATTAAAATAGCGCATGAACGAAATAAAAAGATACTTTGAGAAATTCTTAACCATTTCAGATGAAGACTGGGAACTCTTTTCATCCAAACTTGTTAGAAGAGAATTTTCCAAAAAATCAATTTTGTTAAAAGTAGGTCAAAGGGAAAGTTATTTGTCTTTTATAGAAAAAGGTATTATTCGGTTTTACATTCCAACTGAAGATGACAACTCAACTTTTGGATTTGCTTTTGCCGGTACCTTTGTGAGTGCCTATGACTTTTTTTTGACCCAAACACCTTCAAACTATCAATTAGAAACTTTATCGGAAACGGTTCTTTGGAGTTTGACTTACGAAGATTTACAACAAATATATGCTGAAACAAAGATAGGCGACAGAATTGGTCGACTTGCAGGCGAAGGCCTTTTTTTGAAAAAATCCAAACGAGAATTATCGTTATTAATCGACTCGGCAGAAGTACGATATCTGAATTTGTTTACAGAACAACCACATTTATTAAAGCTAATACCATTAAAATATATTGCCTCTTATATTGGAATTACACCGCAAGCATTAAGTAGGATACGAAAATACATTTCTTAACATAGGTTCATTGCACAGCGTTTCATTAGTAGTGACATTTGCTATAGTAAATCATAAAAATGAAACCATTAATAGTGTTGAGTGCCGTTTCTCTATTATCTTTTTTCATCATTAAATTACTAACACAGAAATACGACATAGTATTGTCCGCTAAAATCGGAATGTGCGCGATGTTGTTATTCACCGCCATAGGGCATTTTGCATTTACAAAAGGTATGTCAATGATGATACCATCTATAGTTCCATTCAAGACGGAATTAGTTTATTTAACAGGTGTGTTAGAAATCCTATTTGGGATAGGATTGTTAATTCCAAGTTTGAGAATGTACTCAGGTTGGGCTTTAATTATCTTCTTTATGCTTTTGCTTCCAGCAAACATTAATGCAGCTATTAACCATATTGACTATCAAAAGGGAACTTTTGACGGTACTGGGGTATCTTATTTGTGGTTTAGAGTTCCGTTACAAATACTATTTATTGTATGGACTTATTTGTGTGCGATAAAAATATGATAATAAGACCAATAACGACTTGCCGAGAAAGACTGACAAAAACAACGAACCGCTAACATGGTATTGGCAAAAAAAAAGGCTGAAGTATAAGCATCAACATTTGTAATTCTATTTAGCTGTACTGCATAAACCCAATATATCTTACTAAATTCTTTGCTTTTCCTCAATAGTAATTATGCAACAGCTCTACTTCATAAGAAAGACAAAACTTGAGTGGAGAGAAGTTGCCAGACCACAAATTTCACATCCACAACAGGCGATTGTAAGGCCATTTTCGGTTGCAAAATGCGACCTTGATGACGCCTTTCTATTTAACAACATAAACCTAAAAATCAGATTGGGAAACCTGCTAGGGCTCATAGATCCTTTTTATAAGTCAACTTTTGGTAACCTCTTGAAAGGGCCGTTTGCCTTTGGACATGAATGTGTTGCAGAAGTAGTTGAAGTTGGAGAGGGGGTGTCAAAGTTCACTGTTGGAGATGTGGTAAGTGTGCCATTTCAAATTTCATGCGGTACGTGTCTTAGTTGTCAAGAAGGATTTACAAGTGCTTGCACTGATACTCCTCTTATATCAACTTATGGATTTGGAAAGCATCTTCAATTTGGTGGCGCTATGTCTGACTTCATAGCAGTACCATATGCAGACGCAATGCTTTTGAAAATTCCCAGACATGTCAACCCTATTCATCTTGCAAGTCTATCAGATAATATTCCCGATGCATTCCGCCATTTGAAGGAAGTCGAATCAAACCCCAAGCAGAGTATCTTGATAGTGGCTGGTAAAGCTAAAAGCGTTGGAATTTATGCCTTAATGCTTGCAAAAGCTTTAGGCGTTGGCGAAGTCCATTACCTTGATGACGATAAACAAAGAGTGGACATTGCGACTCAATTAAAAGCTGATCGTGTCTTTACGTCCTGTAGGCAGTTGACCAAAAAATATGACTTAGTGATTGACACAAGTTCAACGAGTGATGGTTTGACAACAGCACTAAAATCAGTTAGAAACTTCGGAACAGTGTCCAGTTCAGGGATATACATCAAGAAACCTCCTTTGTCACTCATTCAAATGTACGCCAAAGGTGTAACGTTTAAAATTGGCTTTGCAAATGCCAGAACTGATGCTGAACGGCTCCTGAAGCTAATGGATACAATTAATATTCCCTTTGAATTGGCTACCACTAAACTGGATACCTGGGAGAATGCAGAAAGCGCTTTCTTAACAGAAACCACCAAAGTAATTGTGACGCGGAAACCACTAAGTGAAAAAGGACATTTAATTTATTAAACGCTTTCCAACAACA
>DASWMZ010000137.1:0-11059 GCA_036399495.1 Pedobacter sp. | reverse complement strand
TCCTTTTATTTTCAGTGGTGTTGTCTGCGAAATAGTCATTATCTTCTCCTCCAACAACTCTTATTTTGATTTTTGAGCCATCTCCCTTAACAACTATACTATCCCGCCCTTCTAGTGCATAGATATTCAATTCATTTGTTTCATCACTTAAGAAGGTACGCTCATAAACTTTGGTATCGGTTTTTCTTTCACTGTTGATTTTCATTACCGATAACGTCGTGAATTCACCGCGATTTTCAATCAATACAAATTCATGTTTATTTGTGCCGGTATAAGTTACTTCCTTACTTAATTCTGCATAATATTCTTCTGCTGCCTCTGTAAGGTTATTTCGGCGTGATTTAAGCTTGTCAATAATTTCCTTTCCGGAAGTATTAAAAACTTCAGGAGGCATTTTTCCGGCAGCATCTTCAATTACCTTGTCGGTTAATTTTGTTTGCACATCGAATGCAGTTTGTAACCACTGCTGGCGGGTTAATTTGTTTAAAAAGTTTCGATCAAGATTACGGGCAGCGATTGAAAGTTTCGCCACATCCTTAATTTCGTACTCAAACGATTGAAGATCTGGTACTAATTTTGAAATCAGTCTTGGTAAAACGCCATCGTATTTTGTGAAAGCCTGATCGCGATCGCGCGGTATAGGACGATAAAGCGAACCTTTTGGCTTCTTAAATTCTGCCCATCTCCATTGATCTTCATGCCTGTCCCAATCATTTATCAGAATATCAAATAACCGAGCCTTTAGGTACATCACCTGGTCAACCTCGTTATCATTATCCTTTTGGAGCTGCTCATAAAGCTTATGAGTGCTTATTGCATTTTTAGCGTTTCCGAATGATTTAAAATCCGAAACATCTTCATCAGGCCTTGCCTCGATGGTCCCTAATTTGCCACCAACTTGCTGTATGTATGGGCCCAGTAATCTTGAATAAGGCATGTACACCAATTGCGGGCTGACGTAATAGATCCCAATAGCCTTTGCCATATCAGGAATAATTAATCCGCCATAAGGGTGAGCGGAGGATATTTGATCCTGAAAGAAGTCATCAGCAAAAGTTCTTATAAAACCTTGAGGAAGAAGTGTGCTTGGATCTTTACTGATAGTTCTGAACTGATAAACATTGCCGTCTTTTCCCTGCAGTTGCAAGGAGGTGGTTTGCTTGCCACCACCCATTTTTAGAGGCGTAAGTCCGCCGGCAAACGTACTCAGGTCTAAATAATTAACCTTAACAGGTGTAGCCCAGGCATCACGATAGTGTTCGCCGTAAAAGTTGCGTTTAAAATTGCTTGCCTGATACTGTTCGCCGGCTGCAAGTACCTTAACACTGTCCTTATATTGAATTTGTTTCTCCTCCCGAACCTCCGCTGCTCCTTTCGGTGGTATTGCATACATCGGAGTTCTATAAACCAGTTTTCCGGTTGATCCATCACCAATTGGTTCCCAAAATTCAACCCAACTTTGCCCGTTCTCATAATAATTTATTCTTGAAAACCCCTTGGTCCCATGTACAAACAACGCATCGTTACCTTTTGCCATTTCATTCGATTTGGCCCCAGCACCGCTGATGATATGATTTATATTATTGTATTTATTAAACTGCAGCGCATGCTCGTGACCTGTAGCTATTACAATATTTTTCTCTTCTTCGAGGATGGTTAACAATCCGCGTTTAAGCTGCTGATAATCCTTATTTGACAAATCCTGTCTGGATATCCCATACTGTCGCATAAAAGGATAGATGGAGCCAATTCCCGGAAGGGGTATATAAAGCTGATCGCGGACCAGGGTTAAAGGGAAAATATAATCCTTTAAAGAATAATGCCCTCCATGCTTACCATTAGAAAACAGCGGGTGGTGTTGTGCTATTACAATATGTTTTCCACGGTTTCTTACTATAATATCTTTAACTTGTTCTAATATCTCTACACGGCTACCTGCGGTGCATCCATTATCAGGAGCAATCGGCTTCTCGTATTTATGCAGCCACCACTCGCTATCCAGAACTATTACTACTAAGTCATTATTCAGCTGTAATTCCACAGGCCCCGGGCAACCGTTGCTTGGCAAAAAGACATCGTTAGAATCAAGATAATGTTCGACGTACTCTTCCTGGCGGTTAACAGCGGCAAGTCCACCTGGAAGGGCTTCATTCCAATCGTGATTGCCAGGGATGAACACCTTTCTGCCCTTGAAATTTTTTACGATGTTCATTTGCTCATTTATCCTTCTTTCCTTTTCCTTTCGATCGGAATCTTCAGGTTTAGGTAAACCGGTATTGTATATATTATCACCCAAAAACAAGACTACATCTTTGGGATTCGAGCTATAAACAATACTGTCTTTGCCAGCAATCTTTACTTTTTTGGATGAATAAATTTGACTCTGCGCCAGTTTAAGCGTTGGTTCCTGTTGATTAGCATCGGGGTTGCCGGCATCTCCTATTAGAAAAACAGAATATTTAAGTTGGGTAGAGTCGGGGGTTGTTGCTTTTGCCCATTCTACCTGGCTCTTGTCATAAAAAGGTTTTAATGTTACACAACCGGTTAAAATAAGAATACTGAAAGTGATTATTGAAAAGTGATTAATGTACTTAATCTTCATATTGTAACTCTATTATATTTGCTTGTTTGCCTTTTCCTTCGTTTGAAATAAAGAGGCGGCCGTCACTGGTAAACGCTAAACCCTCGGGTTGCAAAAATTCTTTTCCATCAAGTTCAAGAATTTTGGTAATTGACCCTTGATTGTTAAGAACAGCAATGATGTTATTTAAAGACGAAAGTACATAAAGTTCGCCCGTTACCGGATGAAACCCTAATGCAGATGTCCGGAATACTTTATTTAGATTTTGATTGCCTATTGCTTTCAAAATTTTCTTTGACAGTTCCTCAACTTTATCTCCCTCGAAAAACTTCTCTATCTCTGATAATTTGATAGAATAAACTTCTTTTTGAATAAGTGTTTTGGTTTTCAGGCTAAATTCATAAATGCCTTTTTGATCTTCATTCCCATCCAGACTGATGTCTTTTACTGCCAGTAGCAATCTATTGTTCTTTTTATCATAAGCCAACCCTTCAATATTGTTTTCTTCTTTAAGAACAGTTTTATAAACGTTCGGTTTTGAAGGGCCATTTTTAAAGTTTTTCAATTCGTATAAAGCACCCGAGCTGTTTACAATCCACAGATCGTTTCCAACAACCGCCAGATCTTCATAATCCTTTCCTTTCCAGAATTCATACTTATTAACTATTTCTTCCTTTGTTAAATCATAAAAATACAGAATACCTTCTTCATCCTGAATTCCAACGAGGGTATTACCTGTAACAAATGAAATACCCGAAATTTCAAGTAATTCTTTAGGCAATGAATATAATTTCCCCCCTTTTGGTTCAAGGGTTTTCATGGCCTTATTAGCATTTTTAACAGGTTTATTCTCAGGCGACCCACAAGAAATCGAAAAAGCAACTAACAAAAGCACAAGTATTCTGTTCATAGGAAATAATAATAATTTAATGTTACAACAATTAAGTTTTATAATAACTAAAATTGTACATTATAGTTTGGTTTCTACTATATCTGCAACATTAAAGAGCATTATATAGTAAAATGCAAACTACGCTTTAAAGCCAAAAAATTTATTAGATGAAGAATGCTAACCCAATAATTAAAAGTGCAGAAGAGTACGTATTTAATTTATTCAAGGAAAAGCTCCCACCCGACCATGTTTACCACAATTTCAAGCATACTTTTCAAACAGTTAAAGCATGTAAGGGGTTAGCAAACGCTTATAACCTAACGAGCAGAGATTTTGAAATACTTCTACTGGCAGCAATATTTCATGATACCGGTTATACAGAAACCTATCAGGGCCATGAAGAAATAAGCGTCAAGTATTTTAACGAATTTATAAAAGGTGATTATCCACTTGAAGATATCAAAAAAGTAGAAGAATTGATATTATCTACGCGTGCCGGCACCGTACCTGACGGAACTTTACAGGAAATTCTTCATGATGCCGATTACATTAATATCGGAAAAAAGAGTTTTTTTCAAAGAGCTGAACTATTGCGAATTGAGTGGGAGCGTTTGTTGAATAAGACTTACACGGACATGGAGTGGGCAGAAATTCAACTTAATTTCTTAATCTCTACGAGCTTTGTGACGGAAGAAGCGATGATGAAGCTCGATGATCAGCGTGAAGCGAATATTCGTTTACAGAGGGAAAACATCGAGACTTTACGCGTTGAAAAAGAAAAGCTGGATTTCAAGCTCGAAAAAAATAATCCCAATAAAGCACTAAAAGAGGGTAGGGGTATTGAAACCTTATACCGCTCGGTGTATGAAAATCATATCAATTTAAGTCAGATAGCCGATAATAAAGCGGGTATCATGATCAGTATCAATACCATTATTGTATCGCTTGTTATCACCTTGTTTGGTTCGGGTTATACCTTTTCCGGGCAGAACGAATTTGGCAGTTTACGATTTGTAATCCCGATGGCGGTTCTACTTATAACTAGTTTATTAGCCGTGGTTTTTGCCATTCTATCTTCCCGACCAAATGTTACTACAAAAGAAAAATACGAGCTTTCGAAAAAAGACAGTAGTATCTTGTTTTTTGGGAACTTTTCTCAATTACAAGTGAGAGAGTTTGTTGGCCGGATTAATGAACTTAAAGAACAGCGTAATGAATTATACGATAGTATGTCGGTAGACATTTATCATCTTGGTTCGGTGCTGGTTAAAAAGTACAGGCTATTGAGCTGGTCTTACAATATTTTTATGTCGGGACTGGTGCTTTGCGCCGTAGCGTTCATCATAATTATGATGTTTTCTTACCAGTCTTAGGTTTATCAGAGAACATTTTTGTAATCTCGAAAGGAATGTATGAATACTTAACCTCGCCCAGGTATTCATACGTTTCGGAGCCATGCATAACCTTGCCCCATGGGAACCATATGCCAATATCTTTTCCTTTGGTCTTGTCGATGTAATCCTGAGTAAGAAGCACGTATTCACCTTCTTTAATGCTGTTTTTCAATAGCTTGTGTGCTATTATAACATTCTGGCCTATTAATTTCGTTCTGCCTTTAATATTCGCCGCCATAATCCGGCCATAATGAATAACGATCTTTAAACCCATTTGCCCATCGGCCAGATGTTTTGCAAAGTTCTCCGGATCTTCTTTTTCGATCATTTTTAAATAATCATGGAACGTTTGAAAAAGAAGCTTGCATTGCTTGGCAACCATCGCTATAGTCGGAAGTCGGCCGGTTTTGTAAAAGAAAATAGCATCACCTTCAATCTCTCCAATATTAAGCTTGAGGATATTTGCGCCTATTAATCTGCGAAGCAAACCAGGGATAAAATAGCTACTGAATGATAATTCGGACGTAGCTATAAACTTAGTGAAACCAGTTATATCGGGAACACAAAAAAATGCACCCTGAATATCTTCATTTTTCTCCATAAAACTTGGTAAAGATAAGCGTTTAAACAAACGTATTTGTTTCATATTATTAGAATTTACGTTAAAGGAAATTTTATGGTTTTTCGCTGATTTAAGAACATAATGCTTGTTAATTGATTATATAAAAGGTTACTATTATTTACGCTCTCGCACACACTAACCGTAGATATTGCAAACCGTGAATAGCAGGGCCTCGAATCTCCTAATGAACCATCTTCTTAAGCTACCGTTTATCATTTTATTTATTTGTTTCCTTTTCAACAGCGCAATAGCGCAGATTGTAATAAACGGTCAGAAGCCTACCCGCGACCGGTCTATTGCTTCCAAAAGTGCTATAACGGTATCTTACGTGTACAACAGCTGGATAGACGAGAACAATGAGCCGGTTCCAGGCTACAGTGAGTCTTTGGAAGCTTTTCATACCACTCCGAGCGATCCTTTAGGTGTTGAAAAAACCAATGTATCAACGGGAATTAATTTAGGATATGAAAAGCAGCTTCGCTCAAACCTTGGATTAAGGGCTGCTTTTGCAACTTCCAGATTAAAAACCGGTATTGATAAAAGAAAGGATTTAACTCCTACTGATAATTCTCGAATCTATCAGGTGGGCTTTTATGGCAAATACCGCTTCTTAGCTAACTCCTCAAAAAGGTTTCAGGTAGAGTTATTGGCTGGGCCTGAATTTATTTATGCTAATAAAAATGTTATGATTAAGGAATATGTAAATGTTCTAGATCCCGAGCCTGAGGCTGTACCAGCTGATTACCGCCAAATTGTCAAAGTGCTGGAAGTAGCTGCAGTGAGTGGGTTAGGGATATCGTACCGTATAACAAATTCATTTATATTATTTTCTGAAGGATTAATCGGGATTTCGCTTCCGGGAACAGGATTCAAAATCTCCAGTTCCGGGCTGGGGCTTAAGCATACCTGGTAAATCAATGTTTGGGTAATTTAAATTCTTCCTGCTATAATCTTTTTTTGAACCTCGTTTAGCTCTATATTCGTTTGATGGATACTGATAAAAGCCTGCCTTTATTGGACGCCACAGAACAGCGCGTTCTTGGCTCGTTGATGGAAAAGTGTAGAACTACTCCGGATTATTACCCCATGACAATCAATAGTCTGGTAGCCGCATGTAATCAAAAAACGTCGCGTAAGCCGGTGGTGAATTATGATGAAGAAACGGTGGGCCTGGCCCTGAATTCGCTAAAGAAAAAGGGGTTAATTTCTACTGCAACCGGCGGCTCGAGCAGGGCAATAAAATATAAACACAATTTTGCAATTGTGTTTCCGGTGTTGCCATCGGAGGTGGCACTTATCTGCTTGCTTCTTTTACGTGGACCACAAACCCCGGGTGAATTGAATACAAATTCGGGCAGACTTTATGAATTTGAAACATTAGAAGAAGTGCAGGAGGTCTTAGAGAAATTAGCTTCTCAAGAGGTTCCTTATGTGGCGCAACTGCCTCGTCGGCCAGGTCAAAAGGAAGTGCGCTATATGCATTTGTTAGGTGGTACGCCTCAAATTGAATATGAAGAAGCTGGCGATGACGTCGTTTATAAGTCGGCAAGTAATTTAGAACAACGTGTCGAGAAGCTTGAAGAAGAACTATCGGAGCTGAAGGAAGCCTTTTATAAACTTATGAAGGAATTGAACGGCTAGGCCTAAATAAAGATTTATTTGATTGCCCTAATTTCTCATTCAACTCGCTGTAAAGGAGGTTTATTTGGAATGTCGATCATTAAAGGAACTTTCTCTACAGCTATCGAACTTAAATCGAGCCCAAAACTTTTCTCATCTGGTACACTTAACTTTTTAAGTAACTGATGATAAATAATTATTGATCTGTCGAGGAAGCCCAGGCTATCAGAATTTGTAATTACTTTTTCAATTACAATGAACCTGAAATCTCCGGAAATATTGAACTCCTTGAGCGATGGATACTTGCTCATGATTTCTACTTCGCCACTCTCAACCAAATCTTCGACCACCATTCGGAATAAAACATTAATACGTTGTTCTACTTTAAATCCCAACTTAAAATCAACCCTGATAAGTTGTTGCGGAATAAAGGAGGTTACTTTATACTCCATTGTATAAGGTTCGTCGGTTACATCAACATGTAAAAGCCAGTACACATCGGCTCTTTTAGGATTTTTTTGAATGATGGAGTAAATAATAGACTGCTCAATTTCGGTTTTAAAATTAGCGCTGGTTAAGTAAACCAGGTGGGAAGCATATTTAGGAATGGTTTCGTCTGCACTAAGTTTACTGATGATAGGGAAGTACTTCTCTATATCTACAAAGCGCATGTACTTGTTTCTTATTCTGCGCCCATTTGACCATGACCACATAATGGAAAACAGTACACTGCCTAAGATTACAGTAAACCAACCCCCTTTTAATATTCGCGGCAGATTCCCTGCAAGAAAGCTTAACTCTATAGCTCCATAAACGATTACAAAAAGTATTATCAGGTATACCGGATAATGCTTCTTTTTCAGAAAAAATGTTACAAGTATGGTAGTCATTAACATAGTTATGGTAATTGAAAGACCATAGGCATGTTCCATACTGTCGGAATCATGGAAAATAAAGACAACTATCATGCAGCCAATCCACAGAATCCAGTTCATGGAGGGGACGTAGATTTGACCTTTTTGAATGGATGGAAAATTGATTTTTACTTTAGGCCAGAGGTTTAATCGTACCGCTTCCGCTATTAGTGTATATGATCCTGAGATAAGCGCCTGGCTGGCGATTATGGCTGCAAGCGTTGCAACAGCAATACCGTAAATTAAAAACCAATCTGGCATTAAACTATAAAAAGGGATTTTGCCATTTAGATAACCTCCCTGCTGTTTCCAAAGCCAAACACCTTGTCCGAAATAATTAAGCAGGAGGCAGGTTTTTACATAGATCCAACTGATGCGAATGTTGGCCCGGCCGCAATGCCCAAGATCGGAATACAATGCTTCTGCCCCAGTAGTACAAAGAAATACGCCACCCAGGATCAAAAAGGCTTCGGGGTGTGTAGATAAAATATGATAGGCGTAATATGGATTAATACCTTTTAGTATTTCCGGGAATTGAACAATGAAAACAATACCTAAAACTGCAATCATGGTAAACCAAACCCACATAATGGGACCGAAAGCTTTTCCAATAATTGATGTTCCGAATTGTTGGATGATGAATATCCCGGTAAGAATGAATAGTACAATAGGTATGGTGGGGATGTCGGGATACCGGAGTGCTAAACCCTCAATGGCTGCGGAAACGGTAAAAGGCGGGGTGATAATCCCGTCGGCTAGTAATGCCGCTCCCCCAATGGCAGCCGGAATGATGAGCCATTTTGCCTTATTTTTAACAAGTGAGAAAAGTGAAAAAATTCCGCCTTCTCCTTTATTATCCGCCTGAAGCGTGATGATAACGTATTTGATTGTGGTTTGAAGAGTGAGTGTCCAGAATACGCAGGACAGGCCGCCGAGAATTAAATCTGGCGTTATTTGACGCGTACCAATAATTGATTTAAAGACGTAAAGGGGAGAGGTGCCAATGTCTCCGTAAATTATTCCAAGGCTTATTAGAAGGCCTGCGGCGGATAATTTGTGAGCATGTTTGTGAGTTGCCATTTTTATATTTCAGCCGCGCCAAAGCTAGACGATTTTCCGGTTAATACAACTGGAATTCGCGCTTGAACAAACTTGAACTGCTGCAAAATTGGTATTAAATTGGCGAGCTACAGTTTGCCTAATGTAAATCGAATTTTCTACAGGGATTTCAATATCCGTCCAAACCTGATGGCAGAGGAAAGCCCGCAGCGAGGAACGAAGCGAGGACTTGGAACGAACAGCAGGTCTAAATGAACCGACAAAGCCGCTTTACCTTTTCAAATTACAAGAGCAACAACTAATACCTGCAATTCTGAACTAAAAGTATTTCGAAAGGGTATTTAAGCTGAGCAAAATTAGTAGAACACCAACGAGTATGGTGATTGGTTTCCGTGGAATTCTATTAACTAAATAGGCGCCGATGGGTGCAGCGATAAGGCCTCCGAGAATTAAACCAGCGATAACCTGCCAGCCGTTTATGCCGTCGAAAAGCATGAAGGTGATGCCACTTGCAAAGGCTATTGCGAACTCAGCAGTATTTACCGAGCCGATGGTATACCTCGGATCGCGGCCCTGGCCCATTAACGTTGAGGTAACGATTGGACCCCAACCGCCACCGCCGATTGAATCCATAAAGCCACCAAATATTGCCAAGATGCCAAGACGCTTTGTTTTCTTTTTCTGGATGTTCCGTTTTAATCCTTTTATAATAATAAGGATAGCCAGAATAATCATGTAAACGGCAATAAAAGGTTTGATTACATTCCCGTCAATTACATCGGCTAATATGTATGCACCTGCAATTGATCCTATAACGCCTGGTATAAGAAGGTTGAGGACTAATTTTTTGTTAATGTTTTTGAATCTGTAATGTGAGATGGCTGAAGCTCCGGTAGTAAACATTTCGGACACATGGACCCCCATACTGCTAATAGCAGGCGGAACTCCGAACGACAAGAGGAATGAGGTGGAGGTTGCGCCATAGCCCATTCCTAAAGTGCTATCGACAAGTTGTGCGAAAATTCCGATGAGTAAAAAAATGAAGAAATCGGTGTTGATTCCGCTTTTTATTGCTTCAAAGGAGAATATGCTATGGTAATTTATTAATAGTATGGTTACAAGGCCAAGTATCAAAACTGCAGGCACGCCATACCATAAGTAGTTTGCTTTGGGTTGAAGGTCGAACGGTTTGGGTTGCGCTTTGCCAGACATTATTCCTGTTTAATGAGGAACAAAAGTAAGAAAATATTTAGTATATATAATTAGTAGAGTATGTTCTTCTCGTGTTGACACCGAAGATGGTTCGAACAGACGCAAGAGGTTTATGCAGTCTCCGCCTAGCCACTCAGCCATCCGCGGGGGGGGGTGTTTATACGAATATGTAATAGAAGTATTTTTATATTCTGTTACGCCCTAGCGGGCAGGCTTCTTTCTTTTCCTTGATGAAGAAACAATACTTAGCGAAGCGATCTCATTCATACAACAAAAACCATGTACAACAATGAAGAACTCAAGGCTTTCGAGTCTTGAGCTAAAAGTTTAAAAGAAGGCTATCTGCAATCCCGGCTGCGGGTTAAGTTTGTGCTGGCTTGGAATTTCATAATCCGCTTCTCCGGATTGCTTCCCTCCAGTTTATTATGTTCTTTCAGAAAGCCTTCTTTTCAACTTTTTTAACGCCCAGTCCTCTGAGGCCGGCCTGCTTTATGCATTAGCGTTTGAACTTCCGTAACAAATAACCACTTAAGTAACCGACGAGCGCGCGTCGGCTTGAACAAAAAGGCGGCCGAGCATTCTTTTAGTTCTTGATTTTTGGTGACTTTTGATCAAGGAAAAGTTACTAGGCGAACGCCCGATTTCTATGGTTTATGCAAGTGCTATTTGATAATTTTTCTCATAAAGTTTATTGTTCTTAACACATGCAAATACTCTCCATATTAGTTTGTTTCTAACTGCATTAATGACCGACATTTTGCTTTT
>DASWMZ010000136.1:0-17083 GCA_036399495.1 Pedobacter sp. | reverse complement strand
AAGGGCATGGAAATGGGTGCCGACGATTACCTGACCAAGCCTTTTGATGACATGGAACTAT
Organism: Pedobacter sp.; assembly: GCA_036399495.1. Taxonomy (GTDB): domain Bacteria; phylum Bacteroidota; class Bacteroidia; order Sphingobacteriales; family Sphingobacteriaceae; genus Paradesertivirga. The sequence goes on along the minus strand of DASWMZ010000136.1, from coordinate 17,022 downwards.
TGAATGCTATCGAAAGCCGGTTACAAAAGCGAGAGCGGGTAATTAAAAATGCGGGTAATGCAGCTTCATTTGAGGGCTTGCTCGACGAGGCACGTTCCGCTAAGCTACTAAACGACCTTTCTGCTAACAGCCGCATTAAAGTTTATAAGAAGAAGCAAAGCATTTACATGGATGGCGACCAGCCGATGAATGTTTACCTTGTAAAAAGCGGCCGGGTACGCACCTATATGGTATATCAGGATGGCAGGGAAATTATCAGCGGAATTTATACCACTGGCGATTTTCTGGGCTACGAATCAGTTCTCTTGAATACTCCGTACCCCGAAAATGCCGAAGCAATTGATGCTGCCGAGTTACATCTCATCCCCAGAAATGAATTTAATGCACTCTTGTTTAAAGATCCAGGAATAGCTAAACGATTCATCGAATTATTGTCTGGAAACTTGCAGGAAAAACAAGAGCAGCTTCTAAAACTGGCTTACAATTCCGTTCGTAAAAGAGTGGCCGATGCGCTGATTAACCTGGCAGAAAAGTTCCAGGGATCGTCTACCGGAAGCTGCGAAATTAAGGTATCGAGAGACGACCTGGCTGCAATGGTTGGTACGGCTAATGAAACCATAAGTCGCACATTAGCAGATTTTAAAGATGAAAAGCTAATCGAGAAAGAAGGCAGTACAATTAAGATTTTATCAGTAGAAAAACTTCGCAAAATAAAGCAATAGTGACGAAAATCATTTTTGCTTTTGACTAATCTCATACCCGTGCTTTGAGCTTCCCGCTACTTTTGATGTAAATCAAATTAGTATGAAAGCAGTTGCATATAGCAGTAAGGTGTGCGAGAAGGAGCTTCTTATTAAAGCAAATAATAAAAAGCATGAGATTACACTCATATCCAATCGGTTGGGTGTAGATACTATTTCTTACGCAAAAGGGAAAGATGCGGTATTGGTGTTCTCCTGCGACGATCTTTCGGCACCTATTCTTTTAAAATTAAAAGAAATGGGTGTTAAATATATAGCTACCCGTTCTACCGGTACAGATCATATCGATTTAATAGCAGCACACAGACTTGGGCTCAAGGTGGCCAATATTCCAGCCTATTCACCAGAATCTATTGCCGAGCACGCGCTAGCCTTAATGCTGGCTCTTTCGAGAAATATTATTCCGGCGCATAATCAGATGTTCGAACATGATTTTAGTTTGAATAATCTTGTTGGAACTACAATAAGCAGTAAAACCATTGGTATTGTTGGCCTGGGCAGAACAGGGAAGGCTTTGGCGAAAATTCTAAAGGGGTTTGGCTCCAAAGTTTTGGTTAACGACACTGAGGATTTAAGTGACTATTGCCTAACGTGTGGAGCTCGCCAGGTATCGTATGATGAGTTGCTAAAGCAATCTGATATCATTTCCTTCCATGTTCCTTTAGACGCGAGCACCTATCACATGGTAAACGCTGAAACCATCAAAAAGATGAGAGACGGCGTGGTTCTAATCAACGTAAGTAGAGGCGCAATATTCGATTCAAAGGCGGTTTTTGTTAGTCTTCAGGATGAAAAGATAAGTAAGTTGGGGTTGGACGTATATGAGTTTGAACACAACGTTTTCTTTTTTGATCACCGGAAACAACCTGTACGTGATCCGCTTCTCAAGGCTCTCATTCAACATTCAAGAATATTATTAACACCGCACATGGCTTTTTTAACTGAAGAAGCGTTGCAGATTATTTCTGAAAAAACGATCAGGAACCTGGATTTGTGGGAAGCCGAACGGAACTATAGCATATCCGCGGATCTCGAAGCTGAATTGATGAAGGTAACCCCTAATATTCTTTCAGCATGAATTCCAATCTGATTAAAAAGTACAATGTAGCAGCTCCAAGATATACAAGCTATCCAACGGTGCCTTGTTGGGATGTCGAAAGCTGGAACCCTGAAAAGTGGCTTGATAGTGTTAAAAGATCTTATCACGAAAGTGCGGAAGAGGGTATTAGTCTTTACATTCACCTCCCTTTTTGCGAGAGTTTATGCACTTATTGCGGTTGCAATACCCGGATTACAAAAAATCATGGTGTTGAAGAACCATATATTCAAGCGGTTCTGAAAGAGTGGGCGATGTATTGCAAGGTGTTAGAAACGAAACCCCGAATTCGTGAAATTCATTTGGGAGGCGGAACACCGACCTTCTTCGGGCATGAAAACCTGGAAAAATTAGTTAAAGGAATTCTTTCATCTGCTGAAACTGTTAACGATGCCGAATTTTCATTCGAGGCACATCCAGCAAATACTACTTACGAGCATTTAAAAACCTTATTTCAACTTGGCTTCAGACGTTTAAGTTTGGGTATTCAGGATTTCGATCCGGAAGTACAGGCCATTATTAATCGTAAACAAAGTGTAGAGCAGGTAGAGCAAGTTACCACTCAGGCCAGGCAACTTGGCTACACGTCTATCAATTATGACTTGATTTACGGCTTGCCATTGCAAAAACTATCAAGCGTTCAAAATACCATTAATGAGGTTATTAAACTTCATCCCGATCGCATTGCGTACTACAGTTACGCGCACGTACCATGGACAAAACCCGGACAGCGAAATTTTAATGAAGCCGACCTGCCCCAAGACAGCGAGAAACGAGCATTGTATGAAACAGGCCGGAAAATGTTAATCGAAGCAGATTACAAAGACATTGGTATGGATCACTTTTCATTGAAAACTGATAAGCTATATCAAGCCTCTAAATCCGGAACCCTGCATCGGAATTTCATGGGTTATACCGATCAATACACTCAGCTTTCTATCGGACTGGGCGTTTCTTCGATAAGCGATAGCTTATACGCTTTTGCTCAAAATTCCAAGCAATTGTCGGTGTACCTAAAGCAAGTTACTGATGGTAATTTTCCATTAATGAAAGGCCATGTTCTTACAGAAACTGACCTGGCAAATCGTAGGGAGATTACAAATCTGATGTGCAAGGGCTATACGAAAATGAACAAAACCGATTTACAATTGATCAAACGCCTGGCTGCGCTGGAACAAGATAAACTTGTTGAGTTTGATTATAATAGATTGAAAGTCACGACGCGTGGCAAAGCTTTTTTAAGAAATATCTGTATGGCTTTTGACGAGCGGCTTATAAATAGTGAACCAACCGATCAGATTTTTAGCAAGGCTGTTTAATTTAAAATAAGATGAGTCACACATTTCATATACCTGTTTTAGGATTAGGATATTCAATTGATACGCCTTTAAAGGTTGCCCGGTTCGGGATATCTTCAACCGTCTCTATTGTTGACGATGAATTGATCGAACGGATGAGGCAGTATCACCTTGAGCAAAATCATCAGGGGTATCAACCAATAAAAAAAACGGATTCTGATCATCGTGCCAAACGTATTACGGCATACCTTAATTTGCTGAACGACTTGCTGCAAAACCAATTTCAAGAGCTTGGGAAGGAGTCATTTGAGCCCGGTTCTGAGATAGAAAAGTATTTCCGGCTATTGCCTGAAAATTCTCTAAGAAAGCAGTTCTATTCGAAGCTTTTAGAAGAGCAAGACCAAACTAAACGTGTCAGGCTACAGGAAATATTAAGGTCTTCTCTGCGAAAAGGCTCTATCGATGTAAATATTATGTCGAAAGTGGACAAAATGAATTTTTCAAAAGAAGGTGAAGCTTTAGATGAAAAGTTTTCTGATGCTTTAGCCTCGCTAAGGGGTTTTGCTGAAAGTACCTTAGAGTCTGCGCTGATACTTTCGGCAGGTATGAACCCGAGGTTGTATAGCTATCTCGAAGAGTTTCATGATTTTTTTCCATTACATAATAGTGCGCCAAAGAAAAAAATTATCCTTAAGGTAAGCGATTTCCGTTCAGCTTTTATCCAGGCTAAATTTCTAGCCAAAAAGGGATTGTGGGTGCATGAGTTTCGTATAGAATCAGGGCTTAACTGCGGTGGCCATGCTTTCGCGACGGAGGGATTTTTACTTGGGCCAATACTGGAAGAATTTAAACAGCGGCGATTTGAAATGGTTGCCGAGCTCAGACTGATGTATAAGGCGGCGTTGACTATAAAGCAAATCTACTCCTTTCCCGAGCCGGTTACACGCATCACCGTTCAGGGAGGAATTGGAACCGTCGAAGAAGATAAATTCTTAACAGAATATTATAACCTTGATGGCACAGGCTGGGGAAGCCCATTTTTGCTGGTTCCGGAAGCTACTAATGTGGACGAAGACATGCTCAATTGTTTGAAAGGAGCCAGTGAGGATGATTTTTACATAAGCGGAGCATCGCCTCTGGGCATTCCTTTTAATAATTTTAAGAAGAGCTCTTCAGAAACCCAACGTCTCGAACGCCTGGCTAAAGGCAGGCCTGGTAGCCCCTGTACTAAAAAGTTTTTGGTATCTAATACTGAGTTTACAGAAAAACCAATTTGTACAGCTTCCAGAGAGTATCAAAATTTGAAATTAAAGCAACTCGATCAGCTTGATCTTCCGGCTAGCGAACATCAGGAATTATTCAGTCAGATAACCGAAAAAATTTGCCTTTGCCAGGGTTTAACCACGTCGGTTTATATCAAAAACAATATTCTTAAACCGAAGGAAAACAGTGCGGTTGCAATTTGCCCGGGCCCCAACACAGCATATTTTTCTTCCATTTATTCATTGGAAGAGATGGTGAATCATATTTATGGACGAGTAAATCTCTTGAAAGATACCAATCGTCCGCATGTCTTTATCAATGAATTAAAGCTGTATGTTGATTATTTGAAAAAGGATATCGCAGCTCAAAAACGAGAGTTAAGTGATAAGAAGCAAAAGCAGCTTGAACGGTTTAAGGAGCAGTTGCTTATCGGAATAAGTTACTATCACCAACTTATTCCAACTCTGAAGAGCACTTTAAAAACGCATATAAAATTATTTGAAAACGATCTCAAAGAACTACGCCATTCGATAAGTGAAATACAAATCGGAGTTAACCAGGAGGTTTCATTATCAAAATAATATAAACATCAATAGTTAAATCTTTTCTTATCAGGATAAGGTTATGATCAGTTTTCAAGTTAAAGACAAAAACGCTCAGATAGAGGATATTGAAGTGCCGGCGTACATCAGTTTGAATTTGATGGAAGTTTTAAAAGCTTCAGGTTACCCGATACCGGCAACCTGTCGCGGGATTGCGCAATGTGCCACCTGCCATGTTGTTGTGTTGAAAGGCCTGGATCAGCTTCCTGAGCCGGAAGATGCCGAGATGGATACGCTTGATCTCCTTTCAGATTCTGACTATAAAAGTCGTTTAGCTTGTCAGATAAGAGTTGATCATAAGCTTAATAATTGCTTGTTTGAGATTAAAGGCACCCGAAGCCTGATCTGCGGAACTATCGCTGTTGGCACATCCTGAATTTTTCCGGTGGAAAATCATTAGTGATTAAAGTCACTTTCGCTCATAACCTCAATCATATAAAAACTAGCTATTAGCACGAATATTTGTAGCATAAGAAAAAATGGCTGCTACACATACCCTCACCCAGGAGCAATGCTATCATTGCGGAACTGAAATCTCTCAGGCTGCATATCGTTTTGATGATAAACGGTTTTGTTGCATCGGTTGCCAGAGCGTTTACCAGGTTTTATCATCGAACAGTTTATGCGATTATTATCGGTATAACGATACACCGGGCCAAACGCAAAAGTCAATAGATCAGCAATATGCTTACCTCGATGAAGACAGTATTACACGAGATCTGGTAGATTTTAGAAATGAAACGCTAACGGTTATAACATTTTACATCCCATCAATACATTGCAGTTCCTGCATCTGGTTATTAGAGCATTTACATAAACTAAATTCGGGTGTGGTACATTCCCGCATCGATTTTCTCAAGAAGCAGGTTTCAGTCACATTTAAGCATACCGAAATCTCATTAAGAGCGCTTGTTGAATTGTTAATATCCGTTGGGTACGAACCTTTAATCAGTTTGCAGGATGTAGTCAAAGAAAAGAAAAGCTCCGTCAATCGTCAGCTTATCAAAAAGATTGCAGTGGCGGGCTTATGCATGGGCAACGTAATGCTTTTTAGTTTCCCCGAATACTTCGGTTTATCCGATTTCGAGTCGCAGTTCAAATCGCTTTTTGGCTGGTTGAACCTGGCTTTCGCTATTCCGGTAACATTTTATTGCGCGCAAGAATTTTTTACGTCAGCTTGGGCTGCACTAAAAAATAAGTTAATCAACCTCGATGCGCCTCTGGCCTTAATTATCGCGGTGCTATTTCTTAGAACAGTGTTTGAAATTACTACTCAGACGGGTGCAGGCTTTACCGATACGTTAACAGGGTTAGTTTTTCTGTTGTTAATGGGGCGATGGTTAAAGCAACGCACGTATTATCACCTGTCCTATGAACGCGATTATCGCTCTTATTTTCCCGTAGCTGTTACCGTTTTGAAAGATAGTAAAGAGTCTTCCGTTGCCCTTTCGGAGATTGTTGTGGGTAATAGAATCCTAATCAGAAACAATGAAATTATTCCTGCAGATGCTATTTTGATGAAAGGCGAAGGCTTTTTTGATTTCAGTTTTGTCACCGGTGAAGCCGAGCCTGTAAGAAAGGTTCTCGGCGAAATTGTGTACGCCGGAGGCCGGCAGGTTGGCGAGGCAGTAGAACTCGTAATTATAAAACCGGTATCTCAAAGTTATCTCACTAATTTATGGAATAACGAAACTTTCTCGAGTCAAAAACCCGTTCGAAACTTTAATGATAGTGTAGCAAAGTATTTCAGTCTGGCTACCTTCTTAATCGCATTATCAGCTACTGGCTACTGGATTTATGCTGAAGATTCTGCCAAGGCCTGGAATGCTTTTACATCTGTTCTTATTGTAGCCTGCCCATGTGTGCTTTCGCTGAGTACGCCCTTTACGCTTTCTGCTGTTTTGAGAATGTTCGATAAGCATCAGTTTTTTTTTAAAAATACTGATGCTGTGGAGCAACTAGCTAAAGCTGATGCGATTGTTTTTGATAAGACAGGAACCATCACCTCTCCTGACGCGATCAACTTGATTTTTGTTGGTGAGTTAACTAACCAGGAGAGGATTCTTGCAGCATCTCTGGCAAGAAATTCAAGTCATCCTTTAAGCCGCGAAATTATTACATGGCTTAAGCCCGATCAGTTTTTAAGTGTCTTTAAATTCGAAGAACATCCCGGAAAGGGTATAACTGGATTCATAAATAACCAGGAGGTTGTTTTAGGAAGCAGGACAATTGTACTCTCGGCTTTTCATCCAGAGCAGAACGACTCAACATTTGTTCATTTAGAAATTAATGGAGCGTACAAAGGATACTTTAAAATCAACCATCAATGGAGGCCAGGCCTTAAAACTCTTTTTAATAAACTTTCAACCCGGTTTGATCTTCATCTGATTTCGGGGGATAATGAAAATGAGCGAGTCAACCTTGGAGAGTTTTTTCCTGCACAGAGTCAAATGCGCTTTAAACAATCCCCTCATGATAAGTTAACTTATATAAAGCATTTACAGGCAAAAGGCAGCAGCGTGATGATGTTGGGTGATGGTCTGAACGACGCCGGAGCGTTGAAGCAAAGCGATTTAGGGATTGCTGTAACCGATAATATTAATAATTTCAGTCCGGCATGCGATGGTATTCTTAAGGGGGAATCGTTAAGGCTTTTGCCCGAATTTATAAGGCAGGCAAAAGACGCTATGAAAACCATCAAGTGGAGTTTCGCTATCGCGATAGTGTATAATTTAATCGGAATTTATTTTGCCGTACAAGGGATTTTGTCACCTCTAACCGCTGCCGTTCTGATGCCATTAAGCACAATCACCATAATTATATTTACCTCAGTTTGCACCAGATATTATTCGTTTAAAAACCACCTGCATTAAGTATATCTTATAATGAATATCATTTTTCTCCTTATCGGAATAAGTATTTTGATAGCAATTATCGCCATTTCTGCTTTTTTTTGGGCAATGCGCGATGGTCAGAATGATGATATGCAAACGCCCGCCATGCGAATTCTATTCGACGAGGATAAGCCAGATCCAAAGTCTTAAGCGTAATCTTTCCGTTCCAAATAGGTAAATTCTTAGCCAACTACTTAGTGTGATATTTACACTTTTATTCTGATTAAAAACTATGTAGTTTTGCCGACGTTATGTTGCAAACATTACAAGCAATTTTTAATAAAGAAATATGAAAACCATCATAAGCAAACCGCTCGCAACTGAGTAAATAAGCTCATGATAGCTCATAGCCTAAAACAATTATAATCAAATGAAAACTATTGATAATCTCAACTTCGCTGGTAAGAAAGCCCTAATTCGTGTAGATTTTAATGTACCTCTTGATGAGAGTTTCAATATTACGGACGATAATCGTATTCAAGGTGCTTTACCTACCATAAATAAAATTTTAAAAGATGGCGGATCAGTAATTCTGATGTCTCATTTAGGCCGCCCAAAAGATGGCCCCACAGATAAGTATTCATTAAGGCATTTGGTGACTCATCTCACGAAAGTGCTTAACACGGAGGTAGCTTTCGCTGATGATTGTATTGGCCAGCAAGCATCTGATAAAGCTGCAGCATTACAAAACGGACAAGTATTGCTTTTAGAGAATCTCCGCTTCTACAAAGAAGAAGAAAAAGGCGATGAGGCTTTCGCCGGAAAGCTTGCAAAACTGGGTGAAGTATATGTGAACGACGCTTTCGGAACTGCCCACCGTGCGCATGCATCCACCGCGGTAATTGCTAAGTTCTTCCCCGATGCTAAGTACTTCGGATATCTTATGGCTGGTGAATTAGCTAATGCTGAAAAGGTGTTAAACAACCCGGAAAGGCCATTTACGGCAATTATGGGTGGTGCGAAGGTTTCAGATAAGATTTTGCTGATCGAAAAGCTGCTTGATAAGGTAGATAACTTGTTGATTGGTGGCGGCATGGCTTACACCTTCGCAAAAGCCCAGGGTGGCAGTATTGGTAACTCTTTGGTTGAACAAGATAAACTCGATCTGGCGCTGGAATTGATTCAAAAAGCTAAAAGTAAAGGCGTCAATTTGGTATTGCCTACAGATTCCGTCATTGCAGATACTTTTTCGGCGGAAGCCAACACCGACGCAGCTAACAACGACAACATCAAAGACGGCTGGATGGGTTTAGATATTGGTCCGGAAGCTGTTAAACAATATAAAGAAGTGGTAGCCTCTTCAAAAACTATTCTTTGGAACGGACCAATGGGCGTATTTGAAATGGCCAAGTTTGAAGCCGGAACTAAGGCAGTTGCCGAAGCCGTGGTTGAGGCAACTCAGAAAGGTGCATTTTCATTAATTGGTGGCGGGGACTCGGCCGCTGCTGTTGCTAAGTTTGGCTTCGAGGAGCAAGTGAGTTACGTATCCACCGGTGGTGGCGCCTTACTCGAATATATGGAGGGAAAGGAGTTGCCGGGCGTTAAGGCAATAAATGAATAATCGGTAGCAACCAACCTCAATATACTGCCGATAGCCTCATAAGTACCCACTTATGAGGCTATTCTATTTTAACGAGTAAGAGTTGAGTCTCATTTCATCAGATCCAAACCTTTATACTACCCCAAGAATTAGCTTTTCTAGCCCCGTTACATATCCTTCCTTTCGCCTGGTTGGTGTTTGCAATGCATCAAAAGAGCTCCATTTAATCTCAAAACAGCAAAACTCACTTGTTGAAAACTTTTTGTGGTAGAATGTGGTAAAAGGTGGGAGAATACTTTACTTTTACTCTACATAGAAACCAAAAATCTGAATGTCTCACTTCTTAGGCGAATTTGAATGTAAACTGGATGCTAAGGGAAGGCTAATGCTTCCTGCCGGTTTGCGTAAACAAATGCCTGAGGCTGAGCGTGAAGGGTTGGTTATCAATCGTGGTTTTGAAAAACACCTGGTAATCTATACCCGGAAAGAATGGGACACGATAGTTGCTGATTTAAGCAAATTGAATCAGTACGAAAAAAAAACAAGAGACTTTATAAGATACTTTACCCGCGGCGCAAGTGAGCTCTCGCTTGATGCGGCGGGGCGGATATTGGTTCCAAAATCACTGCTTGAGTATGGCGGTATGGCGGGTGATGTTGTGCTGGCGTCTCAATTCAATAAAATTGAACTATGGGCCAAGGATGCCTATGATGCGCAGTTAGATAATGAGCCTGATAATTTTGCTAACCTCGCCGAAGAGGTGATGGGGGGGTTAGGAAGGAGGGCTAATGTCTGAGTATCATAATCCTGTAATGCTTGCTGAGTGTATCGAGGGTTTGGCTATTAAGCCGGATGGCGTATATGTCGATGTGACCTTTGGTGGTGGCGGTCATTCCTCTGAGATACTAAAAAACTTGAATAAAAAAGGGCGTCTCCTGGCTTTTGATCAGGATGCAGATGCTAAGAAAAATATTCCAAACGATGATCGGTTAACCTTTATTGATCAAAACTTCCGTTTTTTGAAAAACAATTGCCGTCTGCATGCCGCAATTCCTGTGGACGGTGTTCTGGCCGATCTGGGTGTTTCATCGCACCAATTTGATCGGCCGGAGCGGGGGTTTTCTATTCGGTTTGACGCAGATCTCGATATGAGAATGGATCAATCATCGCCGCTCACGGCTAAAGAAGTGGTAAATTCTTATACTGAAGAAGAGTTGCACCGAATCTTCGGCATTTACGGTGAGATTCAAAATGCTAAGTCGCTTGCTAAAACCATTGTCACTGCGCGTTTGAACGGAGCAATCAATACTATTTCAGATCTGAAAGAGAGTATCAAAAATCTAATCCCGAAGGGAAAGGAAAATAAATACCTGGCCCAGGTATTTCAGGCCTTAAGAATTGAGGTTAATCAAGAGTTAGAGGCTTTGCAGGATTTTTTGTTGCAAAGTTCTGAAGTATTGGCTGTTGGCGGTCGCCTGGTGGTAATGTCTTATCATTCGCTCGAAGACCGGTTAGTAAAGAATTTCATAGCAAAGGGGAAGTTTAGAGGGGAGCTTGAAAAGGATTTTTTTGGAAATGTATTGAAGCCTTTCGAATCGGTAACGCGCAAGGCAATAACCGCTTCGGAGGATGAGGTAAAAGAAAATAATCGTGCGCGAAGCGCGAAGTTAAGAGTAGCAGTTAAACTTTAATGTGCAGATGAGAAGATTTGAGGATGTGCAAATGTTTAAATCTCCCTCTCCTCTGGAGAGGGCCGGGGTGAGGCTCTATGAGTAACCGCTTTAGAAGTCAGATAGAAGAAGAGGAAGAGGAAAAGGGGCCGGAGCCAGAGCTTAAGCAAAAGGCGGAGTTGCCGAAAAACTTTTTGACAACCTTCCTTACAGAGGGTGTGGTTTCAAAGGAATCGGCTACCCAAATGATGCCCTTCGTGATTTTCTTAGCCATGTTGGGAATGATTTATATCGCCAACAGGCATTTTACTGAAAAGAGCATCCGTGAGATTGATAAATTAAATAAAGAAGTGAAAGAGTTAAGCTGGGATTATAAAACTTTAAAAGCTGAGCTAATGCAAAAAAGCACACAGACGGAAGTAGCAAAGCAGGTTGATACTCTTGGGTTGAAAGAGCCTGTTGAGCCGCCAATGAAACTGGTGATTAAGACAGAAGAAAATAAATAAAAAATTATGTGAAACCTTCCTCATTTAGAGAAAGGTTGCGTGAGGCCATGAATATCAGAACCGACATATTGCTCCGTGTTTACATCTCCTTCGGGTTGATAGTTTTGCTGGCGTTTGCGGTTTTGTATAAACTCTTTCATGTGCAATTTGCAGAAGGTAAAAAGTGGACTGCAATGGCAGATAGTTTATCTACCAAATACGTAAACGTAGAAGCAGTTAGGGGTAATATCTATTCGATAGATGGCAGTTTGCTTGCAACATCTGTTCCTGAATATGAATTAAGGATGGATTTACTGGCGGGAGGAATCGAAGATGACGAAATCTTCCAGTTGAAGGTTGACTCACTCGCTGAACGTCTGTCCCTTTACTTCGGCGATAAAAGCAGGCGCGAATATTCGAAGATGCTCAGGTCGGCGCGTCGTGATAAAGCTCGTTACTTCCTTTTAAAACGTAAAGTAACACATCAGGAACTTACAGCTGTTCGCAAATTTCCCATTTTTAATTTGGGCAGATACAAAGGCGGATTAATATCTGTGCAGCAAAATAAACGTATTTTCCCATTTAAGTCATTAGCCGCCAGAACCATAGGGTACAAAAACGAGAACGTAAAGCCTGTAGGGCTTGAAGGTGCATATAGTAATTTCATAGATGGTGAAAGCGGCAGACGATTAATGCAGCGCATAGCTGGCGGTGTTTGGATGCCGGTAAATAAGGATATTGAAATAGCGCCACAAGAAGGAGCCGATATTATTTCAACCATTGATATTAATATTCAGGATGTTGCACAAAACGCCCTTCGTAAGCAACTGATAAAAAGCAATGCCGATCACGGATGTGTGATAGTGATGGAAACCGCAACTGGTGAAGTTAGGGCTATATCAAACTTTACCAGAGTTTCGGAAGGTAAATACGCCGAGAAGTTCAACTATGCAATTGCTGAAAGTGCAGAGCCTGGTTCTACGTTCAAACTTGCCTCATACCTCGCAGCTTTAGAAGACGGGAAAATTGATACCAACACTCGTGTTGACTGCGAGGGCGGAACCTATAAAATCTACAACAAAGGAAAAGTACTTAAGGTAGTTAAAGACTCGCATTTAGGCGCCCAGGTTTTAACGGTTAAGCGGGCTTTTGAAGAGTCCTCAAACGCGGGGATTTCAAAACTTATTTACACGCACTACCGTGAAGATCCGCGTGAATTCACCGATAGGTTGTACGATCTCCACTTAAACGAGAAGGCAGGGCTTCAGATTCCTGGTGAAGGTGAGCCTCTGTTGAAAACGCCGAGCAGCAAAAGCTGGAGCAAGCTTACGCTTCCTCAAATGGCTTATGGTTATGAAATGAAGATGACTCCGCTGCAAATGCTAACCCTTTATAATGCTGTAGCTAATAAAGGAACTATGGTTGCGCCGCTGTTTGTTCGTGAAATAAGAAGATTAGGTAATACAATCGAAAACTTTGAACCCAAAATAATCGACGAAAAGATTTGTTCTGACGCTACGTTGGGAAAACTTCAGGCAATGCTTGAAGGAGTGGTAGAGTTAGGCACAGGAAAGAATATTATCAGAAATCCATTATATAAAATAGCCGGTAAAACCGGAACGGCTCAGGTTGCAGATCGTAATAAGGGTTATCGTGTAAAGAAGTATCAAGCCTCTTTCTGCGGTTATTTCCCGGCCAACAATCCTAAATATTCCATGATTGTCGTCGTGAATGATCCAAAGAATGATTACTTAGCAGCTTTAGTTGCTGGTCCCGTATTTAGAGAAATTGCTGATAAGATTTATGCCAATGATGTAGACATGTATAATCATGTTGAACCATTGAAAATGGTTGGCAATACACAGATGCCATCATCCAAGGCTGGCTACAAACAAGCAACTCAAAAAGTATATAAAGCATTAGGTATAAAAGCGTTGTTTGCCGCAAATAATGATTTTGTAAATGCTGTTGATACTAACAATGGGGTGGCCATAAGAGAAGTAAAACTTAGTTCAGGATTGGTGCCTGATGTTTCGGGAATGGGTTTAAAAGATGCAGTGTTTTTGTTGAGTAATACCGGACTTAAACCTGTTGTACGAGGTAGTGGTAAAGTTATAGCTCAATCAATGCAGCCGGGAAGTCGCATTAGAAAAGGATATCCAATAACAATTGAACTGCAATGATGAAGAGCTTAATTGAATTGTTAATAGGTGTTGATGTGATTAGCTGGAAGGGTAATACAAACGATGTTGGAATTGATATGATAAATTTCGATTCACGCTTGGCTAAGCCAGAATCTTTATTTGTTGCCGTAAGCGGAACAACTACCGACGGTCATATTTTTATTGAAAAAACAATTGAAGCCGGTGCAATTGCAATCATTTGCGAAGACTTACCTGAAGAGATAAAATCTGATGTTGCATATATTCAAACTTCCAATTCCGCGAAAGCGTTAGGAATTATAGCTGCGAATTTTTATGATAACCCTTCAGCTGATTTAAAACTTGTCGGGATTACCGGAACAAACGGAAAGACTACGGTTGCCACGTTATTGTACCAGTTGTTTCAAGAGCTGGGCTACAAAACCGGCCTTATTTCAACTGTTCAAAATCATATCCACAATACAATAGTACCATCAACGCACACCACGCCCGATCCTTTGGCTTTAAATAAAATACTGGCCGAGATGGTTGAAACCGGATGTGATTATTGCTTTATGGAAGTTAGTTCGCATGCTGTTGCACAACATCGGATTGATGGCTTACAATTTACCGGAGGTGTTTTCACTAATTTAACTCATGACCATTTAGATTTTCATAAAACATTCGACGCTTACCTGAAAGCTAAAAAAGCATTCTTTGACGGTTTAGATAAATCTGCTTTTGCATTAGTTAATGTGGATGATAAAAATGGCCGGGTTATGCTTCAAAATACCGCGGCTCACAAAAAAAGCTATGCACTTAAAACCGCAGCAGACTTTAAAGCCAGGATAGTAGAAAATCAATTCAGCGGCTTATTGCTCAATTTCGACTCGGCAGAAGTTTGGTTTAAAATGGTTGGAAGCTTCAATGCTTATAACCTTTTAGCAGTTTACGGTACCGCCGTATTGCTGGAGCAAGACACGACAAAGGTGTTGACAATCTTAAGTCGCTTGAATGGTGCAGAAGGTCGGTTCGATTATGTGGGAACGCCAGAAGGAATTATCGGGGTGGTTGATTATGCTCATACGCCCGATGCGGTTCAAAATGTGTTGAGCACTATCCATAATATCCGAAAAGGAACCGAGCAGGTTATTACGGTTATTGGTTGCGGTGGCAACAGGGATAAAACTAAGCGGCCAATTATGGCACAGGTTGCATGCGATTGGAGCGACAAAGTGATTTTAACATCTGACAATCCAAGAACTGAGGAGCCGGAGCAGATTATTAGAGATATGGATTTGGGAGTGATGCCCAACAATCGCAAAAAAGTATTGACGATTGTCGATAGACGCGAAGCAATTCGAACCGCCTGCCATCTGGCCAAGCCTGGGGATATAATCTTAGTGGCGGGAAAGGGTCATGAGAAGTATCAGGAAATTAAGGGAATTAAGCATCCTTTCGATGATAAGGCGATATTAAGCGAACTCTTAACCCAACTTGGCTAATGCTATATTATTTATTTACATGGTTAGACAGAGAATATGATATCCCGGGAGCCGGGGTGTTTCAATATATCTCATTTCGTACCGCCATGTCGATTATTTTTTCTTTGTTGGTTACTACGATCTATGGTAATAAACTGATAAAGTTCCTTCGCGCAAAACAAGTAGGAGAAACAGTGAGAAATTTAGGCTTGGAAGGCCAGATGCAAAAGCAGGGAACTCCTACCATGGGAGGCTTGATAATTTTATTAGGCATTTTAGTTCCTACCCTTTTATTCGCCAAGTTGGAAAATATTTATATTATCCTAATGCTAATCACCACGGTTTGGATGGGAATTATCGGGTTTGTAGATGATTATATCAAGGTATTCAAAAAGGATAAAGAGGGTTTAGCTGGCAGGTTTAAGATATTAGGGCAGGTGACATTAGCTTTAATTGTTGGCTGGACGATGTATTTCCACCCAAATATTGTGGTTCGCCAACGGGTTACTCTTCCCACAACAAACGTCGCACCTTTGGAAGTTCATCAAGAAGGGAACGAGTACTTCTTTACACAAAATTTAAAATCCACCAAAACGAATAGTCCTTTTTATAAAAATAATGAGTTTGACTATGCTAAGGTGTTGAAGTTCCTTGGTAAAGGTTATGAGCAATATGCGCTTGTTGTATTTCTCTTGTTCGTTATTTTCATTATAACCGCAGTCTCCAACGGTGCCAATATTACTGATGGAATAGATGGTCTTGCAACAGGTACTACAGCCATTATCGCTGCCACACTCGGCATCTTGGCTTATGTATCAGGTAATACAATTATTGCCGACTATCTCAATATTATGTATATCCCTAATTCAGGCGAGCTGGTAATATTTGCTGGTGCATTTTTGGGGGCATGTGTAGGATTTTTATGGTACAATTCCTATCCTGCTCAGGTTTTTATGGGCGACACTGGAAGTCTGGCTATTGGTGGTATTATTGCAGCATTTGCGATATTGATCCGTAAGGAATTACTCATCCCAATTCTTTGCGGGGTGTTTGTTGTCGAGCTCGTCTCTGTAATTCTTCAAGTTTCCTATTTCAAGTATACAAGAAAGTGGTTTGGCGAAGGCAGGCGAATTTTCTTGATGTCTCCCTTGCACCACCATTACCAGAAACGTGGTTACCACGAATCTAAGATCGTTACCCGCTTCTGGATCATCGGTGTGTTTCTGGCAATCTTAACCATTGTAACTCTAAAACTCCGTTAATGGCAGAGCAAGATTACATAGTGATTTTGGGAGCTGGCGAAAGCGGGGCTGGCGCAGCGGTGTTGGCCGCTAGGCAGGGCTTTAGTGTGTTTGTGTCTGATGCAGGAACTATATCGGAGTTATACAAAACGGAACTCCGCGATAACGCGATACCTTTTGAAGAAAAGAAGCATACTGAAAGCATCATCTTTACAGCTAAAGAAGTAATAAAAAGTCCCGGTATCCCGGAAACGGCGGCGATAGTTAAAGCGATAAAAGTGAAAGGTATTCCTGTCATTTCTGAGATAGAATTTGCGGCAAGATATACAGACGCAAAAAAGGTTTGTATCACCGGGTCTAACGGAAAATCAACCACTACGCTGCTTACTTATCATATTCTGAAAAATGCAGGTCTAAATGTTGGTCTGGCCGGAAATATTGGTCAAAGCTTTGCGCGGCAGGTTGCTAACGAAAGTTTTGATTGGTATGTATTAGAGTTAAGCAGCTTTATGCTGGATGATATGTATCAGTTTAAAGCAGACATCGC
>DASWMZ010000135.1:0-1691 GCA_036399495.1 Pedobacter sp. | reverse complement strand
GGTACCGCCCATCTGGTTAGAAAATGACCCGCGTCCCCGGTATTCTCACGAACTGCGAATCGTTTCCCACCAGCCAACTGTGTCCAATGTTTGCCGGATTTCAGAGTGCCCTGTTTTAGTCGCCTCCTAGGTTTTTTCAGCAGGAAATATCGGCGATGGCCTCTAGCCAGCAATCAAACCGATGCAGAGATTTTCGGATTGAGATTGCTTGAGTTTACTTTGTGGCGATCGCTTAAGATATAGATGACGGTCCAGAACGATAGACTCGAATCAATTGATTTGTTAATGTTGCAAGTGACGAAATAGCTTCATTAATGTTAGTCGCCATTCTTGCTAAGTCCTGGTCTGCCTTACAGACAATAATTCCAGCATGGTCAGACTGTAAAAGCTGTGCAGTCTGATAAAATAACAGCGATTTAGAGTTAAAACAGCTCGATTTTCACTGACTGCAAAAGCTAACACTTCTTCGTCCGAATTTTTTGGGTTATCCTTTCCGCCTGCTTGCAGTGTCAGAATATTGTGAATCATAAGGCGCAGCAATTCTACAACCACTCTGGGAAATAGTTCGTCAGCATCAAGACGCGCCATCATCTTAATCCTCGTCATTCTCGCCGATAGCTATTTCAATTTTATCGGGAAAAGCTGCTGCATAAGCCCAGGCATTTGCTAAATCACTAGCTGTTACTTTGGCATAGTTATCTAAGAGTCGAGACTCGTTCATACCCAAACGACAAAAACTTTCCAGTACCCAAACAGGAATGCGAGTATTTCTCATACAACCATCACCGCCACAGACGCCGGGAGTTGTGCTAATTCCTTGCCAGGTGTTAGCTAAGTTTTGCCTTAATAATTAGATAATATCAATTCCGGCTTGCTGCCGGAATGATATCAAATCCGCGCTTCATAGTCGGGCGTAAATTCGAATCAAGCTGCCAACAAATAATTCGCGCAATTTTCATTTTTTTGACCCCTCCTTCTACAGTCAACAGTCAACAGTCAACAGTGATTCAGGTTGCACCGGAATCGATATAATATGTATTTGCTATGATACGCAAATCCTTTATCTCTCCTCTCTTCCTCTGGGCCCTCTGCGGTTCATAAAAAAAGCCACAAATGAAATAGCATTGCTATATCTTTTTAACTTCAGGCTAAATCTCTCTCCTTATAAAAATTGCTCACCCTTTTACCCTAAGCTTAAAGGAACCTAAAAAACTTTAACCCAAAACGAGTCATACCATTTTATATTTGAAATTAAATAATTGGGCATGACTGAGCACATAAAGCTTTGAATATTGCCGAGAGTAGTATTTTTTTTAATAATTTTTATCAGCCATTTGCAGACCCAAAGTAAAATTAACTTTACCTATAAATCCTGATGAACTCTCCCTTGAGAAGTATCTTGTTCGCGACTTGCACAACACATCCCACGACTCGCAACATATACGGAACTGTGAGAAGTGCACACCATACAAAAACTCTTGTGTAAATCCTATTTTCTATTGCTGAATTCCTTGAGCCCCGCGATTTGGAGCCTTTATGCTCTCAGAATCGTGCGATATTTAGCCATAAATTAACATTAATTTAAACTTTAATGTAGGCATAAACGAGCTAGAATTCAAGAGTTTGCGTGGAAGACATGGAGTTTAAATACAAAATGTCTCAGATAACAAATTAATATCGATCGCACTTAT
>DASWMZ010000134.1:0-42458 GCA_036399495.1 Pedobacter sp. | reverse complement strand
CTTTTTCATTTACCATGGGTGGCGGGGGCCGAACAAGTGCCGGAGTATTCAAGACCGATGGGACCCTTGTTAGAACTTTATGGAGCGGCATTGAATATAGCGCCGGTATACATAAATTTAAATGGGATGGGAAAGATGATTTCGGGCTGACTCTTCCTGATGAAAAATATACTGCTAAAGTACTTTCTAATAATGTTCAATATACCTGGGAAGGCGTTATAGGTAATACATCTGCGGCATTGACCGGAAGTTCGAAGCTAAGAATGTTCGATCCTCTTACAGGTATGGCGGTGGCCGGAGATAAAATTTATTGGGCGGCAGGTTATAACGAAGGCTGGCCTGCAACCTATAAAACCAGTATTACTGACCCTCACTCAAAGACATGGATTGAACCTATGAAACAGAGTAATTCAGTAGTTGAATTTGTTTGCACTGACGGCTCTCAGGTTTTCTGGGCGGGTGCTGATCCTTTTGATCCAGAGTATGAATCTTTTGTATTTGCAACGTATGTTTCTGACGACAGTAGAGTCCCATTTCTTAATGGTATACCCGTTCAAATGGATCTTGGAACGAGGTATTTAAATGCAATTGGGTACAGAAAAACGCCTAGAACAGTTCCATCTACCATTACAGGCATGACTGTGCAAGCCCGAGGAGCTTATTTATTTATTTCAAGGCGCGGATTAAATGAGTTGCAAGTTCTTAATAAAACTACGGGGCAAGTTGTTCAAACCTTGACCATGTCGCAGCCTTCTGTAATGCAAGTGGATAAAAATGATAATTTGTGGTTATCGCACGCCGGAAAAATTGAAAAATTCGCTGTAAATAATACCGGAACGTTGGCATCGTTGGGTATTAATATAAATCTTGCAAATATTGGTGCTATTGCGGTTTCGAATGATAATGCGGTTGTCAGTGCTAATGATATCTCATCGGGCCAGGTAAAAACATACTCTAATTTAACAGGTCAATTCATTTGGCAGTTAGGTAATACAAAAACCTATATAGAAGATGCTACGGTTTATGACGATAAGTTTTATTGGAAAGACATCAATAAAGAGTATCATTCTTTCTTATTCTACATGCCTGATGGTAGTTTTTATGTGGGCGACCCTCAAAACAGAAGGGTTCAGCATTTTAGAGCTGACAGAACGTACATAGATAACATAATGTACCAGACGGCCATGTATAATACAGGGATCGATCCCAAGGATCCTACCCGTTTATATGCCGATCTGTTCGAATTTAAGTTAGACTATACAAAGCCTCTAGATAGAAGCAATGGGTCATGGAAGTTAGTAAAAAATTGGGGCGCTGCTCTCAGTAATAAGTTTGATGGGGAGAAAATGAAGTGCATCACCACTTTTCCCAATGGTCGTACCTATGGTAGGCTAAGAATGCAAAATAGCTATTATTTGGCAGAGTTAGTTGAAGGCGGTGCACTACGTGTGATTGACAGCCCATTACCTCAATACACCACAATTGGGAATGATGGTTCAAAATTAATAAATTCCGGTCCTGAAATGGGTAAAGCTGGCGTTATTAATAGATATCCAGTAGTAGGATATGACAGCAACAACCCAGTTTGGGCGACCACTCCCGAAGTGCTTGCAACTACTCCTCCAGCCACCGGAACCGACCCCCTACTTTGGGAAGGGTTGAAATCTGACCCCATAACCTCAACGAACAAAGTTATATTTTTCGACCCGGGGAAGTCTGAAAATGGGCGCGGGTTAGGTTATCACTTAGGGGCTATTGATAAAAACAGCAATAAATGGTTATGGAGGACTGCAAAGGATATTCCTTCAATTTACACAGGTCCGTTCCCAACAGATGGAGCTTTTGATAGTGGTAACGGCGTGGTATATGCAGGTGGAACGGTTTTAATTAGTGACCAAAATATTTTTTGGGGTTATCATGGTGAGTTTTGGAAAGGAAGCCAAACTAATAAATGGAATCATGTATATGATAATGGGTTATTTGTGGGTCAGTTCGGTGAGATATCCCGGGATCATCAAAATGTGGAAGCATTCGCTGGCGGAGCAGGTAATGTTTTCTCTGGATCTTTAGTGAAAGTAAATGGCCAAACTTACTTATATCATAATGATGAAAGCGTTCACGGCGGTGTTCATAGATGGAAAATTACCGGCCTTGAAACCGTTGGACTACAAGATGCCTTCCCTACTAATGAGGTTATTCCAAATCTGGAAGGCGAAGATTTATTAAAGGGGTTGGTTAAAGGTGCAACCTTTACAAGTGGCTTAGGATGGGAAAGAACACCCAGCTTAGATTTTAAAGTTAGTGATGAAAATAGTTTCACCACTAAAATCGGATCCCAAAGTTATGATATCTTTAAAAGTCCGGATTTATTCATCAATTTTAGGCAGCCAACCGGAACCGCGGACATCGTTAGACATTTGGGGAATAATACCGGTTTATTGGACTGGAAAGTCTCCGGAAAAGTTAATTTTTCGTGGCACTCCCCAAATGAACCGCGTGGCTATGGTGGCGGATATATGGAAGTTCTCGATAATAAAGGACTTATTATAGCCAGATTTTATATTGAAAGAGATAAAGTTTTAGGAACGAACGCTGTCGGAAATGGAACCGTAATCCACAATGCTGATGCAATTGCATTTAATATGGTTTCTACTAAGAATAACCAAATAATTATCAGTGCGTCTCAGGGAAAAATTATTTTCAAGTATGCAGGTTTCCAACCAATTACAACTCTTCCCTTAGATGCGACAGCCGACTGGCAGTCGCCAGCAAAAGTCAGATTCCAGTTCTTCACAAAAGTAGTTGCGGACAACTATGACCGATCAATAGATATAGCGGAACTGCGTTTTTCGAAAACGTCAACTTCAAGTCCAATCATTCCTATTAAAACCTCGCAAACTATCGTTTTCTCCAATACGCTTACATCAGTGAGCGGCAATACTCCTGTAACGATTACAGCTGTGGCGAGTTCTGGTCTACCAGTTACACATAGCATTCTTTCAGGCCCCGGTAGCATAAGCGGGAATACCTTAAGCTTTACAGGTGCCGGTACCGTAGTCGTGCAGGCAAGTCAAGCGGGTAATGACGCATTTAATCCAGCTACTGCTAACATATCAATTGTTAATTCTAATGTTGTAAAAACAGCTCAAACTATTTCATTTACAAATACTCCAACAAGCGCTTCATCAAGCACACCGGTTGCACTATCCGCGGTTGCAAGCTCCGGGTTGCCAGTGACCTATAGCGTTTTATCAGGCCCAGGTAGCATAAGCGGAAGTACCTTAAACTTTACAGGTACCGGTACGGTAGTTGTACAAGCAAATCAAGCTGGTAATGATGCCTTTAATCCAGTTACAGCTACTTTAACAATTGTTAATTCTACTGTATTAAAGACAGCTCAAACAATTTCCTTTACAAATACTCCAACAACTGTTTCATCTAGTACTCCGGTAACACTATCCGCGGTTGCCAGTTCCGGTCTTGCAGTTAGTTATAGTGTATTGTCGGGACCTGGTAGCGTAAGTGGAAATATATTAACCTTTAGTGCTGCAGGGACTGTAGTTGTACAGGCAAGCCAGGCAGGGAATATCACATACTCAGCCGCTTCGGCCTCCCTATCTATAACAAGGTCTTCCAAAATCTCACAAACAATTACGTTTACTAATTCAAATAAAGTCTATGGAGGTGCTCCGTTAACCTTAACAGCTGTTGCCACCTCCGGTTTACCAGTGAGTTTTTCGATCATTTCAGGTTCGGGCACGATTACAAATAATGTTTTAACGTTGAAAGGCAAAGGATCTGTGACTGTTCAGGCTACTCAGTCTGGGAACGCTATGTTTGAGCCTGCCACTGCAACAATGAAAATTGATTACTCATCTAAGTCTAGTCAATCGATAAGGTTTGCAAGTCTTCAAAATGAGATCTATGGAACTACTGAGCTTGTGTTGACACCAATAGCCAGCTCCGGACTACCAGTTAGTATAGAAGTAATTTCGGGAGAAGGATATATAACCGGAAATCTACTTACTTTCAACGGTTACGGCTCCGTTACTGTAAAAGCCACTCAATCGGGAAATGATGAGATAGAAGAAGTTACATTGACCACTGTAATAACAAGTAAACCTCAGCCAGGAGTTAAGGTTTATCCAAATCCGGTGATTGATAATAATATGAATGTACAATTTAATAATGTGCCTAAAGGTGTTTATGTGGCAAGGTTAGTTAATCTTGCAGGACAAACCGTATTCTCAACTAATTTGAGTCATCCGGGTGATTCAGCGAATTATAAGATCTCCATTAATCAGGCTATCCCACCGGGCATGTGTATTTTACAGATATCAGGATATGAGCTTGTGTTTAAGCAAAAGATTTTGAAAAACTAATACCGTATAGCTTAAAAAGATAAAGGTCAATCATATTTATGATTGACCTTTACTGCTTCAGAGCTTAGAACAAATTAAAGTAACTAGCTGGAAATCAAATTATTTCTCCTGATACATTACACTCTTTACCGCTTTAATAACTTTCTCTGCACTTGGCAAAGCTTCTTTGATTAAAGTAGGAGCATACGGAAGCGGAACATCAGCACAAACTACTCTCAATACCGGAGCATCAAGGTAATCGAACGCATCTTTTTGTACTTTGAAAGTGATCTCGGTAGCGATAGAACCCAGTGGCCATGCTTCTTCAACAATCACTAAACGGTTAGTTTTTTTAACAGAGTTGATGATAGTATCGTAATCGATCGGACGCACCGTGCGTAAATCTATTACTTCAGCATTGATTCCTTGTTTGGTTAATTCTTCAACAGCAGGGTTAACTACTCTTGAAAGCATTTTACCAAAAGTTACGATGGTTACATCGCTGCCTTCTTTTACGATATGGGCTTTACCAATCTCGATGTAATATTCTTCGGCAGGAACGTCTCCTTTATCACCGTACATCACCTCCGACTCCATAAAGATTACCGGATCCGGATCAAGAATAGAAGATTTTAACAATCCTTTAGCTTCGTAAGGTGTAGATGGAACCACAACTTTTAGTCCCGGAGTATTGGCGTACCAGTTCTCGAAGTTTTGCGAGTGTTGCGCTCCTAGCTGACCGGCATTACCTGTAGGGCCACGGAAAACGATAGGACAGCCAAACTGGCCTCCGCTCATTGAAAGAATTTTGGCAGCGCCATTAATTACCTGGTCGATCGCTACAAGAGAGAAGTTGAAGGTCATGAATTCAATGATTGGCTTTAAGCCGTTCATTGCAGCGCCAGCACCGATACCTGCAAAGCCAAGCTCGGCAATAGGGGTATCAATCACACGCTTCGCACCAAATTCTTCCAGCATTCCCTGGCTAACTTTATAAGCACCATTATATTCAGCAACTTCTTCACCCATCAAAAATATCTTCTCGTCTTTACGCATTTCTTCATTTAATGCTTCGCGAAGTGCTTCTCTGAACTGTATTTCTCTCATTATGTGTCAGAATAAATTCGGTGGCAAATATAATCTTAAAGTTTGAAAAGTAAGCTCGTGTTGTAAGTGTTTATGTATAAAATTTCACAGCATTTTGGAAGAAATAACCGTTAATCGTGCAAACTCTCTTGATTAATTCCTGGCTGGGTATTATTTTTTCTTTTGATGTCCTTCAAAACCCAACTTAATTCAGTATCGGTCTTTTTTAACCGATCTGAAAGCGCTGTCTTAATCTCCTGATCAGGAAATATTCCACGCCCTTCTACATCTGATAAATGATCAGGTTGAATCTGAAAAATGCCAAACCGCAAATTAAGCTTAGACTTTGGAAGATCTAAAATTGGCAACAAACCGGCCACACATCCATTGTATGCTCCCCCGGTTTCTTCGCCAACAAAGAATGCGCGGTTTGTACCTTTCAGGTTGGCCGACACGATAGATGATGCCGAAAAGGTTCCACCATTAATTAATACATAAACCTTTCCTTTGAAATTATCCTTTTGAGGGAGAGCTTTCTTTGAGTATTCAGTAGAAAGCAGATAGCTATCGCCATGTTTTCTGATATGCAGATTTACATATAGGTTGATAGGCACAGCTAATAACGCAGTCATGGCTTTAAGTAACGGCTTGGGGTAGAGTGGGCTTTTAGGAATTACTGCCGGGAGGGTTTTCGAGATGCTTTCTCGGGAGGTCAGTTCGAATTTCTTCGTCATGCGAAAGGCTGTGTCTACCAGGTAGGAATAGAGTAATGTGGCATCGCTCAATCTTCCGCCTCCATTGTCCCGAAGATCAATTATCAGTGACTTCGTATTAGCGTCCTTAATTGATTTGAAACTTTGAGAATAAAATTTCCGATAATTTCCCTGCATAAAGTTTCTGATCGTAATCAAAGCTACACTGCTGTCTGGTTCTAAAAATTTCAGAGTTTTAACCTTGATTTTTGCAGGCTTTGTTTTAATTATCTCCTTGCTTTTAGTTTGCTTTACAGTCTTTCTTTCATGTTTCGGTGTGTCAGGCTTCTTTATCGTCTTTCGCAGCGGCTCTTTTAAATCCACCAGCCATGTCGAGTCCTTGTATTTCAGCCGACAAATCAAGCTGTCATTAGGTGTCTTTTCAGAATAAAGGTCGCTGAAGTATCTGTAATTAAAGGCTCTTATAGCGTACGTTTTATTGTATCCGTCGGAGGAAAGAGTGTTTTTATATTTGTTAAAGAGATCTATAGGCTTTACGCCGTTAATGGAAAGAATCTCAGTTCCACTTTTTACCAGAGAATCCTTTCGGTTATCCTTAATCACGTATAGTTTCTCGCCGATCATCTCTACACGGAACGCGGTAGAGGGCGAGTAATTAAGAGTGGGCTTTGTCTTAACTTTATTCTTCTTCGTTGTGAGATACAAAGCTGTATGGCCCTGCTTTATTGAGGAAACTACGGGACTAAGTTTTAAGAAGAATTCCCTGCTGTCCATCGGGCGGTCCATAGCCGATTTTAGGCTGTCGAATTTAAAATCCAGCTCCTTTTTACTTGTATACTTGTATAACTGAGGGTGATATTTGCGAAGTTTGGTATGAACGAAATCGATATCAGATTTCAGCTGTTCGGGGCTCTTGAGACTCCTGAGTTTCTCGTTATACCTTTTGGAAGACTGGCAGCCTAGCATGATGCTGCTTAATAAGACGAGGATTCCAATTTTAAACATTGCTGAGATACCGCATTAAGTCAAATCTAAAGCGATGTTTGGTTATTAATATTGTGCAGGAGTTAAACGGATGGGAAGTAGGTATGGTTGCGATGTGTTGATAATGCTGGATTCGTATATTGTGGAGCAGCCAAACCCAGCATAAATAAAGCCATCCACGTTCCCCAACGTAAGATCCATACTCCAAAGTGGCTTGAGCCATACTTGAACCCATGTACAGACCGCCTGCCAAGTCGTGCAATAGCGATATCTAAAACGAATGCTTTACCCGACACCAAATTTCACGGGCTCAAATACAGATGCCTACAACAATGTCAGCAATTGGTGGGAAAACGAGTGGCTGCTTCCGGCCTAATTAAGCCCTTAATTAAAACGAGTACTTTAAGCCCAGTCCGAATCTTACTGGCTCAAAAAAACGCACTTCATCGTCCCACAGGAGAATGGGCCGCCAGTCGAGGTGTAAGGCTAAAGGTGCTTTCATCTTGTATTCGAGTCCGGTCATCGGACGCACAAAAATTGAAGTGTTACCTTGTACAAAACTGACTCCGGGACCACCCCCAAAGTAGAACTTTAGTCCGCTGACGTCTTTGATGGGTAAATGGTATTGGTAAAAAGCTTGAACCAAAGTTGCATAAGATGAAAATAAAAGCTCGCCCTGGAGTG
Source organism: Pedobacter sp. (assembly GCA_036399495.1). Lineage (GTDB taxonomy): Bacteria > Bacteroidota > Bacteroidia > Sphingobacteriales > Sphingobacteriaceae > Paradesertivirga. The sequence goes on along the minus strand of DASWMZ010000134.1, from coordinate 34,630 downwards.
CGGAAGGGGTATTGATGAAGCGCTTGGCAGTGGGTCCCACGAAGCTCCCGAAACCGGCAAATCAAGTCCTAAGCCGATGGAGGTTTTGTAATCCTGAGCATTAGCACTGGAAATTGTTGCAAGGAAGGTTACTGTAAGGATGATAGATGATAATAGATGTTTGAATTTCATATAAGTTTAGATTGGACGCAAAAGTATAAAATCTTTGGAATTCGCCAAGTTGGGGAGTCATCAGGGTTTTGAGCTTATGGTTAAAGATTTAATGAGAGGAAAAAATTTTATGAGATCTGTAGAGGTTAGACGGGGATCGTTTAGGCTGGTTTTGATTCGTCATCGAGGAAGATGCAAGAAACCCAATATATCTTTCCCGCTTATGGCCGCGGGAGGGCCTAGTCCTTTTGGCATAGCCGCAAAAGGACCAAAACGGCCTAGAAAGAAAGAAGCTTCAGCCCGCAGGCAAAACTCCCGGCTCGCCTTTCTTTCAGCCCAACCCTCCATTCCCGCAGGTCCAACTATCCTCTCTGGCGTAAATGCTTCCTGTCCAATGTAAAAATGAAACAGGTGCATTTGATGATCATTGTGAGACGCAGGCAGCTTCTAAAGATTAAGAGCCAAGGAAGACTAGGAAACTTGCAGGAGAATTGTCTACGCCAGCGAAAATCGTCAACATAGCACAATGGAGCGCTGGCCCGGCAAGAACGGCGAGCCGGGAGCTGGCCTCGTGCGGCTGAAGCTTCGTTGTTGCCTTGGGTTTTTGGTCCTTTTGGGCTCAAGCCAAAAGGACTAGGCCCCTCCGCGGCCATGAGCGGATACTAAAATCAATCGAGGGTTAATGAACCCCTCAGTCCTGCGGACAGCTCCCCTTGAAAAAAGGGGAGCAAGGCAAAGCGCTTAAAGCTGCGAAATAACTATCTTTCTTGCTCCTCAACCCCATCACTCACATCCACTTCCTTCTTAAAATTACTCCTCACAAACCCACACCAACTACAATCCTCCTTCCCACACCCATCAAACTCATGATTCTGGATCCTGGTGAAGGTTTCTTTGATTTGGCCTTTTACAACTGCAATATCCTCCGGCCTTATCACCACCTTATGCTTCACATACTCATCCTTAACCGGCTCAATAAAATCAAACTCCGTACTCACCACCTCCCAGTTCTTGCGACGGTCGTTTTCCACTAAGATTTTATAGAACACCGCCTGCCGCCAGTAATCGCCACCTAAAGGGTCCTTCTCATTCGGTGCGGCGAACTTGGGTTTAGCCCGTTCGTAATTACCCGTTTTATAATCCACCACATTCACCTGGGTACCATGGAATTCGAGCTTATCCAAAACCCCTTTAATCGGCACACCATCAACCTCCACTTGCTTAATGGCATATTCCGTTACCGTAATCTTCTCCCAGGATTCAACATACTTATTATAGAACTCCGGAAGAATCTTCTCCCCATACTCCATGCGGCGCTTAAACTGCTCATCCGTAAAAGCCTCGCGGTTACGCTTCATGTACCACTCAAAATCCTTTAAGAACTGAGGCAGCCCATGGAACTCATTCCCATTATCCGGCAGCGAGCGGAACAACTTATTCAACGCCCAATGTACCGCCGAACCAAAAGTCATGGTTTCATTCTTGCCGCTTGGCACCATAATTAAGTTCTGGAAATAGAACTTCAGCGGACAATCCAAATAATTATTCAAATGCGTCACACTCAGCGAGTAGTTCTGCAAAAGCTGCTTCACATATTCCGTATCAATCAGGCCGACAGACGGCTTATCATCCTCCGTAAACTGCAGCACAAAAAACTCTGTGAGCACCGCATCCGAAACCGGTTCCCGCACAATGGTATGGTCCGTTTTCGAAAGAATCTCGCCGATAAACACTGTCGGCTCCAAATCCTTGCCCTTGCTATCCATCTCCGGGAAGGAAATAGTTAAATGCCTTTTCGCACGCGTAATGGCGACATAAAATAAGCGACGCAGCTCCTCCTCATTGCTAGAAGAAGGCATCGAAGAAAACACCGTATCCGGAAGTTTATAACCCATGCTCCGGCTCCGCTTCTTCTCCCAAACATTTTTGGTACTCCCGATGAGGTACACATGCTCAAACTCCAAACCTTTAGAGCCATGGCAAGTCAGGAAGTTAACCCCCTGCTGGTGGAAAATCGTTTGATGCAGTTCCAGGGACAAATCATTCTCTTCCAGTAAATCAATCAGGCCGATAAAGTCCCCCAGCTTCAAATCCGGCTTTTTACGTGTCTCCTCCTTCAGGAAATTAAACAGCGAGGAAATCACCTGCATCAGCCAGGTTTTATCCGGCGACTTTAGAATATAAGCCAATATCCCGCCCCGCACCATAATCTTCTCGAACAGGTTTTGCAGCGTCAGGTTATTGGCCTCCTTAATCCAGAACTCCAAATCCTCGCTCAGGCGCTTAATCTGTTTATGGCTCTCGGTATCAAATAAAGTTAAACCCGTTTTCGCTGCAATCTGCTGAATCTTCAATCGGATAGAAACCTTCTCCTTATAATTACTTCGCTGCGCTTCGGTTACCTCCACACAAATCTTAGCCGCATCAATCGGGGCGATGTCGTAAAAATCATAATGCATAATCTGGAACAGCAGCTCATCCCCGTTAAACGGAAACTCGTTCTCTATTGCCAGGTAGCGCAGCAGGTTCACAATCTTCTGCCCGAAAGGCTCCGTCAAAATATTCACCTTCCGCTTGGTATTCACCGGGATGCCCCTTAAATGAAAATACCTGGCCAGCTCCTGTCCCGAGCGGTGCTCCTTGTAAATCACTGCAATTTCCTCCGGGGCAACACCATCCGCAATCAAGCGCGACACCTCTTCCGTAATCGCCGCAAACTCATGAAATTGGCTCTGGTAAGCCTTAATCTCGGGCAAAATGGTGCTGCCCACATGCATCTCATGCTTAGAAAGCAAAAACTTGCTCAATCCCGGCAAACTCACCCGCTCGGTATTATGCTCAATCAGCACCCGCGCCGTATCTAAAATATGCTGACTCGAACGGTAATTATCCGTCAGCATCACATGGTAAAGCGCATCCGCATAGCGCGAACTATAATCCGTAATGTTCTGCACGTTGGCACCCTGGAAACGGAAAATAGACTGGTCGTCATCGCCTACCACAAAAATATTAGGGTTTTCCCAGTAGCTGATTAACATGCTGATCAACTCATTCTGCGCACCGCTGGTATCCTGGTACTCGTCCACCAGAATATATTGGTAACGCTCCTGGTAGTTCAGCAGAAAATTCTCATCCTTTTTAAAAGCATCCAGCACCCAAATGATCATGTCGTCATAATCATAGCGGCCCTCCGCCTGCATCATCTTCTGGTAGCGCGGATACTCATGCACCGCCGCCTTCAGCAGCGTCAGCTTTTCGCAGAGCTCCGTATAAGCAGGCTTTAGCGAACCCGCCTCTTTATTCAGATACTTTTTAGCGTATTTATAAACCTTGTAGTAAATCGATTCCGGCTCGCAGCTGCCCACCAGCTCCTTAAACTCCTCAATTTTCCCTTCGATATACTCCGCGCTCCAGTCTTCCCGCTTCATAATCGAAAACAGTTCCTGAAGGCGGCTAATCTCGAAATACACATCCCCGCGGAAACGCTTCAGCGGGTGGTCCTTCCCGAAACTGTCAACCAGCCGGCGGAAGAGGTCAATGCGCTCCAGATCCGAAATCGGGTCCAGCTCCAGCTTGCCGAAATAGTCCAGGTTCTCCTGTATAATGTCGTTACAAAACGCGTGGAAGGTATAAATATTCACCCGGTACGCCTCCGGACCAATAAACTCGAACAGCCGCTTCCGCATTGCCACCGCACCCGCATCTGTATAGGTTAAGCACAAAATATTATGAGGCTGCGTATCCGTATCCAGCAGTATTTTACCAATCCGCGCCGCCAGAATCTGCGTTTTCCCCGTCCCCGGACCGGCAATTACCAGCACCGGGCCATCAATCCGATTCACCGCCTTTAGCTGGTTCTCGTTTAATCGCGAAAGGGCCTTTTGAAAGTTCTCGTTGTATTTTGAGAGGATTTGCATAGAGTATGAAGGTAGGGAAATGTTGGGGATTTGGGTGAGGGGAATGTAAAAAGGGGTGGGTGTTTTACGTCATTGCGAGGCACGAAGCAATCTATGGTTTCGAGACATCATTCGTGTCATCCTGAGCAGAGTCGCAGAGTGGAAACGGAAAGCAGGTGCTGCTATGTTCTGGAAGCCCCGTGTTTCACTCATACGCCTGCAGGCCTTAGGCGCAGAGGCGGGTATCCGTTGCACCCGGGTTTAGGATGGAAAGTATATTGTTTAAACTAAGAATTACGCACAATCATGCAATACAGTTAAATATTAACTTTTGTTTTTAGTTTTTTAATTAAGTTGTAAGTATACTCTAACACTGTTACATTTGGTTACATCTATATTTTTTTCGAGTACTAAGCCTAAGCAAAATGAGTATTGAATCCGGAATTATTCAAAGACGTACAAACAACAGAATTGTAGAAACGCAACAGTGGTTCAAAAAACTGATTCAATCCAGTGAACAAGTAGGCGATTTATACTCTATAAATTATGAAACCGCAAGGGTTATAATACATGATAGTGAGCGAAAAAAAGTCGGTGGAATCCCGAGTTTGAGTTTCTTAATAGCAACGAGAATTTGTCCAGAAAGCGGGAATCAAGAATTCGATAAAATCGACTTTAAATCAGAGGATGCTTCATTTATTCTATTAAGAGTGATGGATAGCGCACCCCTCCCACAAGATAAGGAAGCAGAACGAATCAGGGTTGAAACGGCGCAACGCGTAAGCGGCGAAACTGAAAAGCATTGGGATAGCGATGGTGCTATGGATGCTAAAACGCGTGTAATTTTAGGTTACGCAGGTGTGCAATGCAGAATTATTGGGACCTTTTTTTTAGAAGAAAATTCAAATGTTTCTGATTCACCTTTGTGTCTAAAATTCGGGAGCGATATTTCTAACTATTACCCAAATCGGGGTTTGAAAGTTTTTAAACCTAATGCAGAAGCTTTAGAAGAAATAGTAAATTACTCAGATCCTTCGAACATTCAGTCTCATATTGAGCGTTATCAGAATACCGAACGAGTGAAACTTGGCTATGTAAGATATGCTTCTACTAATAGAAAATATCAACAGATTGATGATGTTCCCGTATATATTTATCCCGCTGACTTGTTAAGTCAAAAGTCCGCACTATTTGGGATGACCAGAACAGGAAAATCAAATACCACAAAAATCATTGCTAAGTCTGTTTTTGAATTAAGAACCACACAGAACCCCCAAGATAATCCTTTGAGAATTGGCCAAATTATTTTTGATCCGAATGGTGAATATGCCAATGAAAACTCTCAAGATAAAGATGGAAACAACAATTCCAATGCGCTAAAAAATATATGGGAGTTATTACCGGATGGGGTTAAGTCGGACGAAGTTGTCACCTATGGTATTACTAGACACCCAAGTGATCCTGACAGAAAACTAATGCTATTAAATTTCTATCTGAATGAGAATCTGCAAATAGGCAAAGAAATTATTGACAGTATTTTAGCTGAAGACAATACAACTTATATAAAGAATTTTTTGCAAGTAAGCTTTGAAGCTCCTGATCCTACTGATATTAGTGCGTCTACAAGATATAATAGAAGAGTATTAGCTTATCGTTCGGTTTTAGCTAGAGCAGGATTTCCGATTCCTCAAAATTTAAGAGCATCAACAGCAAGGTTGTTTAATCCACAACTACTAGCAGCAATGCAAAGCAGTACCAGTAATAACGCTCCTGATTATCAATCAGCAGCACAAATCTTTTCGAATCCAAATCCAAATTGGGCACAACTTGCAAGTGCTTTTGAAAATTTAGATAAATTCATTCGAGATAACCAAAGTGGTTATAGAGCATTTGAAACTACTTATGTAAGCAGGCCAGGCGGTTCAGGAGATAGTTGGGCGGATGAAGATCTAAAAAAAATAATTGGAATGTTCCAATATGCGAATGGAACCCGTAAGATCGGTAAAGCTGCAGAACAGCACAGTTCTGATACCAACCACGATTACGCAGAGGATATTTATAAACACTTGACTTCTGGGAAATTAGTAGTTATAGATCAATCCAGTGGCGAACCTGAGCTAAATAAGTCTTCTGCTAACAGAATAATGACAAAGATTTTTAGAGAGAATCAAAAATGCTTTATTCAAGGGGCCTTGGATATCCCTGAAATTCTAGTTTATATAGAAGAAGCACATAATATCTTACCTGCGGGTAATGATTTAGACCTTACAGATATTTGGGTGAGAACAGCCAAAGAAGGTGCTAAATATCATATTGGGATGGTATATGCTACTCAAGAAGTGAGCAGTATTCAAAAAAATATTTTGAGGAATACATCAAACTGGTTTATAGCGCATCTAAATAATACTGATGAAACTAAGGAGCTGTGTAAATATTATGATTTCGCTGACTTTGAGCCATCTATAAGGAGAGCTCAAGACAAGGGGTTTCTAAGAGTTAAGACGCTAAGCAATCCGTTTGTGATACCAGTTCAGGTTGACAAATTTCAAATCGAAACTACTAATGAGCTTTGAAGGCGAATTTGCAAGTTATGAGCCTCTACGGCGGATGCTTGATAGCGCAAAAGTCAAGGCGTTGCAAGAGCGTCTTAAAATTAGGCCTACGGACGATGAAAAAGAAATCGATGAATTAATAATTCATAAAGACGACTTAGAGCCTAGCCAACTTCAACCAGATTTAGTATTGGCAATCGATGGAAGCAGTTTAACAGCTAAAGCTGAAAATGGATTTCCAGGTGCGGAATTCGGCTATGTAACAGTTGCATCTGTCTTAATTGACTTAAAATTAGTTAAGGAACTTGAACGAAATGAGTTTATAAGTCCAAAAAAGTTTCGCGATACAGAGAAGGCCTCTACAATCGAAAGTGTCTTCCCTGGCTGTAACGTTATCCTTGATTCTGAAAAAGACGCAAAAGCTTCATATCGACGAGCATTATTTGAAGAGCTCCGTAGTAATATTATTTTTTCTGAAGGCGAAACTCTTTTAGATACATTTGAACATCTGTTTCGAATTAAAAGAAGCACTTCTGAAGGATCTCTCCCAAAGAGTCCTATTGAAGAATTTAAACATGAGTTCATGACTTATGGCTACGGAGAATACATTTGTCCGCATTCAAACGAGGCCCTTTTTTCGACTGATGCACTACGCTTACACGAATTAATGAACCCCGCTGGTACAAACGGGGAAATGTTCGGGCAAACAATGGCCACTTTAGAAAAGCTTTTACTCATACACCTTTTAAGAGCTTTTGAAATAAAAGAAAAGAAAGAGAAGGGTTGGTATGCTACTTTACGTCGTGTAGCTTTTATTATGGATGGTCCACTGGCAGTTTTCAGTACTTCATCGTGGCTTACAAAAGCGATTGATGAAGAACTCTGCAGAATTAACGAGGAGCAGAAAAAGATAAATGGGGTTGACTTGTTAATTATTGGGATTGAAAAGTCAGGAACTTTCTTTAACCACTTTTTGGAAATCGATACCACTAAAGATGGTATAAAAGATAAATTTCCACCAAAATCTGCATTACTATTAACTGATAATTATATAAAGAAAAATATTATTTTTTCTGAAAGTAATAAGCCATATGGACAAGATACTTACTTCGGGAGAAAGTTTTTTTACAAAGCCGCGTCGGGGCAGAAAATCGTACCGGTGGTCGCTTGTTTCACAGATTATCAAAAAGATTTAAAAACTGCAAGTCCAAATCAATTCGTTAGACTTGCCGATGTAATGAATCTACTCGATCAACTTGTTTCAAGCCGCTATCCGAATTCGGTTTCTCCCTTAGTGTCTGCACATGCTGAAGCTGCCATACCTTTAAATTTAGGTAGAAGAATATTTGAAGATATGGCAAGAGAAATAAGAGATAAATCTTGATATCCAATGTTAGCTGCACAGGACGTACTAAAGGGATATAAAACTGCAGAATCTAGATGGGCAAGATTTGGGCCTTACTATGCCATGTTTCCTTTGGAATTTGCATTTGATGTCGTTAGTGAATATTCTAAGGAAGGAGACTATATAATTGATCCCTTCGCCGGAAGATGTTCAAGTATTTATGCGGGCGGAATTTTAGGCCGCAATAGTCTTGGGATAGAAATAAATCCTGTCGGTTGGTTATATGGCTATGTTAAACTTCAGCCGGCTGACAAGGAAGACGTAATAAATAGACTTTTAGAAATTTACGGGAAAAGGAATTACTACAGTAGGGCTGCTAAAAAAATGCCTGAATTTTTTAGAATATGTTACTGTGATGAGGTCCTCAAATTCTTATTATGTGCGAGGGCACAACTTAATTGGAAGAACAGCGATATAGATGCTACATTGGTATCGATTATCTTAGTCTACCTGCACTCGAAAATAGGCGAAGGTCTCTCTAATCAAATGCGGATGACTAAATCCATGGGAATGAACTATTCTGTTCAATGGTGGAAAAAAAATAATATGGACATTCCTCCAGAAGTTAACCCATGTGACTTTATTTTAAATAAGATAAATTGGCGATACGAGAAAGGTAAGCCCACAATAACAGAAAGCGCGGTGGTATTTGGCGATAGTGCACATGAATTAAAAGCTATCCGAGAAAGAGCAGAAACTCATAATATCAAGTTTTCCCTATTATTTACATCACCCCCGTACTGTTCCATAACTGATTATCACGCAGACCAGTGGTTGAGGCTTTGGGTATTAGGAGGGCCAGCAAGCCCCCAATTAATAAAAGATAAACACAAAGGGCGGTTCATAAACAAACAAGAGTATTACGATTTACTTGATAGTGTTTTTGGGAATTGTGCATTGATGATGACAACGAATAGTACGATTTATGTAAGAACAGACAAAAGGGAATTTACTTTTAATTCGACTCTTGAAATTCTAAAAAAGCATTTTCCTGCACATAATATAAAAATTGTTGAAAAGCCTTTAAGTAAGGACACCAAAACACAAACTCAGCTTTATGGTGACAAGTCATTGAAACCAGGAGAAGTAGATATTATTTTGACACGCAGGTCCTTTAACGAGAATAAATCTTAACACAAATTCATTATTTACCCTATGGCAGGAAAATTAAGTTTTCATGTTTACAATATTAAATTGCAAACAAACAAGACTGGCACTATCCGCTCAAACGAGTACGTACGTTTAATTGAAAAATTAGCCTCAAAGCCTTTTAAATACTTTGAAACGTCCAAGAACGAAGCAATAGTGCTGTATTCGTTTATAAACACCAAAGATGGTGCGGATAGCTTATTTCTTTATGGACGAGCAGCTAAAGGCATGTATGTCCCTGGAAATGAAAGAACTATCTTAAAAGAGGGTCAAATTAAAAGTGAAGCAAATGATCCCAATGATATAATAAACCCTGTAATAGTTAGGTGTTTATTCCATACTAAACGACATAGGCTATTCATCGAAAAATTGAATGGTGGCCCTACTGCCTCAGATATCGAAAATTACCTAAAGAGAGAATTGCCTAGGCTTGTTGAAAATAATGACAAACTAGAAATAATTTTAGAAAAGGATGCGAGTGCAATTCAAGAAATTTTCAGTGCGAAGGTCGTACATTCCATTAGTTATCGGGTTTCATATACCAATGAAGATTTTCTTGATGAATTGGCTGACGAACTAGATCAAGAACTTAAATCTACTAACACGGGTGAATTAACTGTTACCGCAAAATCAGATAATAATGCTGAAGGGTTAAAATTAGAAAACTCCAAATTTTTAGGTGGAGGAATCAAGTTAGCAGAAAACAATGGCGAAATTCGAAGTGCCTCCATAACGCCAAATAACGGCTCTGGAAAGAGAAAAACAGTAAAGAATAAAGAAGTACCTAAAATTTTAAGCTTTAAATATCTAGATACTGATAATTTCTGGAGAAAATGGTTTGATTTTGTGACAAAGATTTATAACCAACAAAACTGAAGTGAGTGATTTTATAAGAAATAATCATTTAGGTGATATAAAGACTTTACTTCGCATATATAATGCAAAAGGCGCATTATACAACGGCACGTATTTATGGATATCTCTCGTTGTAACGCTAGTGTTAACTCTTATTTGTTACTATTCGGCTGCTGATTTCTATAAATTGATTCAAGCACTTTGCAATATTTATACTAGTGTTTTGCCAAGCTTATTAGGATTTAACCTTGGTGCTTATGCATTATTAATTGGTTTAGGTTCTTCTTCCTTTATCGGAAGATTTTCTAGAAAATTTGCAGTCAAAATAACTTTATTTCAAAGGGCTAGCAGTGTATTTGGATTCTGTGTTTTGTTACAAGCATTAGCTCTAATAGCGGCTTTTTTCTATAATCTAATAATCATTATTCAAGAACAATCTCAGCTTAGTTTAATGAATAACTTTTTTGATGATATTGATGCAGTGAACAAGTTTAATGCATTTGCTTTTTATTTTTTGAATTTTATTGGGACCTATTCCGTTTTAATCATTATAAAAGTAGTTGAGAATATCTTTTCATTAAGTCAACTTGCCCATTTTTATTCCGGGCTTGACCAAAGAGATGAGACCAATAAAAAACGTGACAATTTTGATTCATTATTAATTAATAACATAAAGTATAGAAGGTTTAGAAGATAACAGCCATTGAGATTGGGGTTGCCCAGGTGAACTTCTCGAACTTTCCAGAAGAGTTACCGTCCATTGATGCAAAGTAAAATGCTGGCTATCTCTAGCGCTGGACTTGTGCCGTAGTCTACTTAGATATCTTTATTAATTTTACTTCTGCACGTAACACTTCAAGTCAATGATTAAGCTAATATTGTGGGTGTCTTTTATCATATTCGTTGCATTCACAGCGCAACTAATATTACAACATCCCAATGGGAATCTATTAGATTTCGAAGCCATTAGTGATTATGCGACATCAATATCAGGTATATTTTCTTTTTTAAGTATTGTTCTTATTTATTATACACTAAAACATCAATCATTCTCTTTTAATCGAACTCAATTTGAGAATCGCTTATTCGAGTTAATTAGGTATCATCGCGATAATGTTTCTATAACTAGGCTTCGCTGTCCGGCAGCTAAAACAGAAATATATTATGAGGGTCATAAGGCGCTTAGAGAAATTCATAAACAAGTTTTAAAAGCGGTTGATGATATTAAGCCTTTAATCAAAACTCTTGAGGATATTTATATCTCTGAAGAGCTAAAAAATCATGAACTTGATTATTACGAGAAACACAAGGGGATTTCTTTATTAAAGTTAAATCAGTACAACATAGCTTACTTAAGTGTTTTTTATGGAATGAGCGCAGAAGGAGTGCAAGCATTTAAAGAAAAACTTAAAGGGAAATACAAATCAAATTTGATTAACTCTGTGATTAATTTGCAAGAAAACAAATACGCGGCATGGAGTAAAGCTGTTAATAAGAAGGACAATGTGAAGTATTTTGGTGGGCATCAATATCGCTTAGGCCATTATTTTAGGCACTTGTTTCAAACGTTTAATTATATAGATAATAATGAGGATTTGTCTTATATAGAAAAGTATGAGTACACAAAAATTATTAGGGCGCAGCTATCTACTTATGAGCAGACGTTACTTTTTTTCAACAGTATTAGTGAACTCGGGCGACCGTGGGAATTATCAGTATCGTATAATGAAAGAATAAGAGAATGCACTTGGAAGGATTACTGGAAGTATAAATGTTTAATTACTAAATATGACATTATAAGAAACGTAACCAATGAGTTTGTTCCAGATATCAAAATAAAAGATTTTTATCCAGAGCTAACATTTGATGGTGAAAAGGATAGTAAACGGAGAAGAAAACTAAATAATTTATTTTCAAAGAAAGCCACCTATTTTACACAATGCAGATTTGAGCATTTAAAATATGTTTTTGATTAACAAGAGTTGTGGAAATCAATGACCCTATACGAAATAATTAGTATTGCAATTGCAATAGCTAGCTTAATACTAGCAGTTACCACACTGTTTATTCTATCTACAACTTTGGGGCTTCAGGTTGAAATTAACCAACAACAAAACGAAACTAACAAGCAACAGAAGGAAGTAAATCGGTTGTCGATGGAGAAACATCGAAGAGAAATCATGCCTGCTTTTAAAATTGAGTTATTGCCTTATAGTCAGGCTAGATTGTCAAATTCTATAAAGCTATACGAACCGGAAAATCCTGGGACTAATTTTGAAATTATTATCAATGACATAAATCATTTACATATTGTTGAGCAAGAAATGATGCAGTCATTTTACCAGTATTTTGATGGGTCGTTTTCGAAAGAAATTGAATTGGATACAAACTTTGGATTTTATTATTCTTATGGAGATATTCACTTTGGCATGCTAAATTCAAAGATCTAAAAGGTAGATCTTATTACCAAGATATTACATCAAACCAACAGGGATTTAGAATATCGCCTCCATGGCTTGTGAATAGCTAATGAATACTTAATTTTCTTCCTTAAAGTAAATTCCAACTGTAAATCTAAGAGTTCCTAGGCCCCCTGACTAGCTTAAGTTTAAGCATTGACTCGTGCGGAGCCTAACTTAAGCTTTCTCAATAAAAGAAAGTTTGTAACTTTCAAACCATGATAAGCCTGATTACAAGACAGTCAGTATTCGAAACCTATAAAAACATTACTTCAGAAATCACTGAAATGCAAAAAGCATTCTTTGATGATGATGACGATTACTTCGAAAGCCAAGAAGACAAAGTTGAATATATAAAGCTCTTTGATGCAAAAGATATTCCTGCAAAGAAGGTCAAAAAAACCTACTCTGTAATTTCAATCGATCACAGCGACATAAATACTTTTACAAGGATATTGTCTGATAAGCTTACCAAGCTTTTAACCAAGATTGGTATTTCTAAGATGATCGTTATAGCTCACTATAACCAGCAATTCGTTGCCGATTTAGATAACAAATACCCTCCCTTACAAAAGGCATTCAAAAAGTTTGAAAAGATCACCGGCGATATTACTTATAAGGAAGCTTTTGAAATAACTATTAGCGACTTAAGTGAATTAATAGATATAGCTTTCTGGATAGAACGCTGTCACCCAGCGGGGCCAGAGTTTGTTTTCTTTCATGATATAGAGGAAAAGGTTGCATTCTATTTATGCAAAGACGGTAATATTCACACTATACAATTTGGAGGAGAAGTATTAACAAGAGACCTTTTTGATTTGCACGGGGCTACCGTTGTTGAAGGAAAGTGCTACGATAACTTTTCGGATACTGGAAAGATTGAGGGAAGGAAGATAAAAGTGTAAATTTCTTTATGGCAACACAATTATGTCCGAATTGTAAAGAAGATTCTTTTACATGGAGTCTGAATGAGGATCTTCCCAACCTCACAGCTTGGGGATGTTACAGTTGCTGTTATCAGGCATTTGAAGACGAAGCAAAGGAGAGAGTCTGTACTGCGTGTAAGAGGAAAACTGAGTCGTTTATGAAGGATGAAGAGAAGGAGTATTGGTGGTGTTCTTCTTGTAATAAAGTGACTGATGTAATTGTTAATATGTTGATCACCACATTGATAATAACCCTCGCTAGCGCCCGCGTGTCGCGTGTGCTCTATTTTTAGTAATTCACCAATAACTTGAATGTATTTTTTTAAATTGTAAGAATGTTAAGACTAACAAGTTTTTTAGTGGGAATCTTTTTGATTTTCATTTGTTCTGGCTGTTACGATTATATCCAGTACAAGAGAAACTTGGTTAGAAATTTATACGTAATTAAAGATGATTCGCAACCGGCGCGCAGATTAGTCCAGATGGACAAAGACGGCGGCTCTTTACATTTGGTTCGCGAAGTAATCGAAATCCGTGGAAATGATTCTGTGATGTTGATTATAGATACTGCGAATTATCGAAACACATTTAACTTATTACGTCTAAAAAACGAAACCCTCTACCCTGAGGATTTGGAGGAATTAACCTCAACTCAGTATGACTTTTTGGTAAAAACCTTAAAGATCAATTACTCGTACTCACAGCCGTAACAGTACTCAGTTTAGCGCAATTATGCTTTCTTAACCACAACGCCCCCACCCCAACCCCCTAAACCTGATGGAAACGAAAAACCCGCAACCCGATTCTTCTTCGGGTGAGGATTTGCAGTGTACAGCAGGGCTTCATTTGCTACAGAGGCGTATCCTTGCTTTTCCAAATTCTCTCCGGGTTATTCATCTCCTGACAGAGTCCTGATGTTCAAAGAGGATTTAAGAGCGCTGCGCTGAACTCTTAAACCAGAAGAAGTGACGCATTATAACAGTTAGTAGTTTTGTTGGTAACAGCTCAGCAAAGGCGGAGCGAAAGTTTACGTTTCGTATTCACGACCAAAAACTTATTTTAGAGGAAATTGGGCACACGTATTGCTCGAAAATGACTTTCAGTCTCGAGTACAGAGAAGTCGAATAAACTAATAGTCTAAACACATAAAAATGAAGCTAAAAACCAAGTTGTTATTATTTACGCTTGTTGTTTCTTATGCCGGAAACGCCCAAAACTCTAAAGAAATTAACAGAAATTTTGACTGGAATAGTTATAAAGGATGGGAAAATACTACCGTTTATTCCAAAACGTATGTAGTAAATCAAAAACACCCGAATGCTTCGGACAAAAACCGGGGCACAGAAAACAGTCCATTACTAACCATAAACAAGGCTGTCGAATTAGTGAAGGCAGGCGAACGGGTACTTATTCATGCAGGCGTTTATCGCGAAATGGTTTTGCTTCGAAACCAAGGCACTGCTCCTAATAAAATGATTTCTATTGAAGCCGCACAAGGTGAAGAAGTAATCGTTAGCGGCTCGAAGATAGTAAATACCAAATGGGTACGCGAACTGGGCTATTATGAAAGAGAAAAATTTGAAGCCGAAATGGGTTCATTTATCAATTCGCGTTCAAGAAAAATTTGGCACACGCAACTCGACAGTACACTGTTCGAAAATGGTTATTATCCTTTTCAATTGCCAAATATTCAGCCGTTTGAATATAGCATGATGCCATGGGCAGAGGGTGTAAAAAACATGGCTCCGTTCACAACGCCCCGGGGGTTAATTTTTCAGAATGGAAAGCGTTTGGTTCAGTTACTTAACCATGGCGATTTGACTCGCTTGCCGGGCTCATACTGTGTTGCAAAAGATGGAAAGACGATTTTTATTCACCCTTTCGAAGATAAGGACCCCAACAACGAGGTTTTTGAGGTAACTGTCAACAGCCATTTATTAAAACCTGTTGATGTAAATTTCGGATATATCCATCTTTCGGGTATCACGTTTCAACATTGCGCCAATGGTTTTTTAAGAACTAGCTATGGAGCAGTCAACGCCATGGGAGGTCATCACTGGATTATTGAAAACAACACCATAAGGCACATCAATTCTGCCGGTCTTGAATTCGGCAATTTGGCTTTTGAGCCGAAAGATCCCAATCCGCTGAACAAAAAACCAAGACCAGGGATAAATGAAAGAACAGGAGCGATGATTGTACGAAATAATACTATATACGATTGCGGAACAGCGGGAATGAGAAGTTATAAAGTAAGAGAATGCATTGTAGAAAATAATACCGTACACGATTGTTGCTGGCAGGACGGCGAAGAATATTACGAAACAGCCGGGATAAAGCTACTTAGTTGTTTCAAGACCGTTGTGCGAAACAATCACATATACAACATGAAAGCCGGTCATGCTATTTGGATGGATTGGGACAACCAGTATAGTCGGGTCAGTGCCAATAACATTCACAATATACAAACCATCCAGGGAGCCATCTATGTGGAAGCCTCAAGGTTGCCCAATATGGTCGACAACAACGTAATTTGGGAGGTTGATGGTGAAGGTGTTTGCGGACATTACAGCAGCGAATTGATTATTGTGCATAACCTTCTCGGAAACATATCAGGTTCGCCTATCGAAACGTTCGAAAGATCAGACCGAAGGTTGAATGGACAACTATTAATGTCTCAAAAACATATTATTAAGAATAATCTGATTGTTAATGCCGGTAAACCCATGGTCATTATGGAAAATGCTGGAAGTACTGTTGATTATAACTTGTATGTTACCACGCGTGAACCACGTATTGATTTCTCGCTGAAAAATACCAATTCAAGTAAATTTGGCAAAGAAATATTCGTTTCAAAACAGCTTGGCTACGATACCAATAGCAAGGAGATTAATGCCGATATAAATTACTTTCCGACAAACCGGTACTTTGAGTGGAAATCTGTAAACAAAGTTTTCAATGTTCCCTTTTTACTTTACCTCAATGACGATTTTTTTGGCAAAAAACGAACCGGAGAAACAACAATACCTGGTCCATTTAAACAAATACCGTCTCAAGAAAAGATTTTTTTAAGATAGAATGATGAAATGAGCATGTTCGTTAAACACAAACATTCCTTTCTGGTTCGAGCGTGCCGCTCGGACCTTCCATCAAATAAGTTCAGAATAGTGGCAGTATAGAAATACGTAGAATCCAATTCACGCTTCAAAATAATATTTTATATTGAAAAGCAGTTGTTGTTGGGGCACCAACAACGGGAAAACAGATATTCGGACATCTTTCACTTGCCTACTCTTGCTTTTTTCATCACTTTTCAAAGTGATAAAAAAGACAATATCACAAGGTGCCGCTTATAGTCTCTGAAATTTAAAAATGCCCAAACCTTTTGACGAATTAGAGATTGTTAAGAGAAAGCTTATGCAAACAACACCATCACTCGAAGGGGTGCTAAATACTCCGCAAAAGAAAATGGCCTTTTTTCAGAATCTGGTATTGCTTGCTGCAGCAGATAAGGTTCTGGACCATGACGAAAGCAACTTGTTATTAACTATTGGTAATCGGCTAGGCCTCACAAGGGAGGAAGTAATGCCTATGGTAGATAACCTTGCTGCTCTGTCTTTTATAATTCCGGAAGAGGGCATACAAAAAACTTTAGAACTGCAAACCTTAGTGCAAATGATGACGCAGGATGGAGAAGTTCATGACCGCGAATACGCTTTGTGCCTTGAATATGCAAACCGTATTGGTTACAGCAAGGGTATTTTGGATGATATGGTAAAGATGTTTTCTGCCGATCGCGGAAGTGAATAAGTATCTAGAGTAAGACGTAATTTTGTTACGGCCGATGGTGTATTTGTGCATAAATTACGAATTCACTGGAAGTCTGCAAACTTCAACTCCTCCAGACGGATTGTCGATCTATATTAAAGTGCTGTAGTTCGAGGCCAAAGTATATTCTTTCTTTAAGTTGGAGCAAGAAGCAACTATCAAGAAACAGCTAAATTGATATCACCATGGCTTACGACACACAACTTGCCAACCGGATAAGAGAACATTTGCTGCAGTTCTCCGAACTTGAAGTTGAAGAAAAGGAAATGTTTCGTGGACTTGCTTTCCTGATCAACGGCAAGATGTGCATCAGCGTGAGTGAAGAAAACCTCATGTGTCGTTTTGATCCAGACATCACCCAAGACATCGCCGAAAGGCCCGGATTTCTACCAATGGTAATGAAAGGCAAAGAACTTAAGGGATATTGCTATGTGGAGCCACTCGGTTTGAAAAAGAATGCCGACTTCGAATATTGGATTAACCTTTGCCTTGAATTTAACCCCAGGGCGAAATCTTCAAAGAAGCAAAAGAAAAGCTAATCGCTACGTTCATTCACCGGACGACAGTATTACCTATTCAAATGAGCCCTACCAGCGCTTGGCAAATAACTCCCCATATCCAATATCTCACACCAACGGGTTTTTAAGCCAATATTATGGAAAGGAACCTAGAAACCTCCCAATTACGACGAGCAAGGTATTTAGTTTCGGGCCGCCTCGTCATGAATTAACCATTGAATATGTGCGTGATGACCAAGGCAGAATTAGTGCGATAAATAGCAGCCGAGGTCGTTTTAATTTCAACCACCCTTGTAATTAGGTTAATTTGCTCCGTGTTCGTATCGGTGTTGCCTTCCCGCTGTTCGACATGTTCCGCAGTCATGTCGAACTCCAGATACAAAGGGATTTGTAATCCCCGTTCTAAAATTTCTCATATTCGAATATGGTATCTACCTACACCATCAAAAATCAACAAGGCCAATACTTCATTACCTGCACTGTACATCAGTGGGCAGACGTGTTTACGAAAAAAAAAATAAATCGAAATCTTGCTCGAAAGCATTCGGTTTTGCGAATCAACAAAAGGCTTACAAGTTCATGCCTGGGTTCTAATGAGCAACCACATGCATATGATTGTAAGCAGTAACAAGGAAAGCCTTAGTGATATCATTCGAGATTTCAAGAAATATACCGCGAAAAAAATCTTCGAAGCGATTAAATCCAATCCAAGAGAAAGCAGGAAAGAGTGGTTACTCTGGCTTCTGAAGAAGGAAGACAAAATTTGGTTTTGGGAAGAAGGTTATCATGGTGAAGAGATTTTCTCGCAGGAGTTCTTTGATACAAAATTAAACTACGTTCATCTTAATCCGGTACGTGCAGGGTTAGTAGAAAAGGAAGAAGAATATCTTTACAGTAGCTGTGGTGATATTTATGGGGTGAGGAAAGGATTACTAGAGCTGGTGGTCTAGAGGATTGCAAATCCTCCCTTATCTGTTCTCCGACATGCCTTGCAGAACATGTCGAGGAGGAAGTGGATATCGATCTCATCAATAACCTTCTTTACGATACGTGAGGGATGATTGACCGATACCAGTTCTTCCAGGCTGGGCGGAAGTAACTGCAACTGATCGGAATCGTAGGGCTGCTTCCCATGCCTTTAAAATACGAAAAGACTAATAAATAAAAAAGAGACTATCCTTTTGAGACAGCCTCTTTTAATGCTTGTTATCTTAGCTGGATTTCTTATTGAGAGAGTAAGGTAAATTGTGGACCGAATACGGAATCAGAAACCCTGGTATCGTATGGACTTACGTTACTGTAAACAGCAGCTACTTGCCATTCGAAGGTTCCTCCCGATGCAAGGCCCGGTTGAGTGACAAGAAAAGTATTAGAAGTGGATGCTTGAATCCAAAATCTATCACGCGCCCCTGAAACTCCCGCGTACATTATTCTATAAGAGGTTGCGTTAGGCACGGCATCCCAATTTAAAGTTGCGTTGGTTGAAGTAATATTGGTTACTCTCAAATTTGTTGGATTTGCCAAACTGCTTGGTGGAGGTGGCGTAGGCGTGCGCTTTCGCGCCACTCTATCACTTGCCTTCAATACAGGCTCAGGAGCATTTTCCTTTGAACAACTTGCCAAAAACAGGCCACTGACGAAAAACAAAATAAAAGTTAAATGTTTCATAAAAAAAGTTGGTTTAAATAAATACAATTGTCTTTCCTGAAGTACGTACCTTATTTCAAACAAGTTGCCTGGGCTTAAAAATAAAAATACTCACCCGTTTCCCAGTTTACGCAAGTATGCAGCGTAAGCCTTAGCGTTTGAGTATTTGTGCTCTCTTACCTACAAAGGCCCCAACCCAACACCCTAAACCTGATGGAAACGGAAAACCCGCAACCCGATTTTTCTTCGGGTGAGGATTTGGAGTGTACAGCAGGGCTTCATTTGCCACAGAGACGCTTCCCTGGTTTTCCAAATCATCAATAAGATCCTCCCAACGCCCGCTGTTGACATATTCCACAGCCCATGTCGGAGAGCGGTCCACGAAAGGGATTTGAAAGCCTGCTCGCCTAAAATCGATTGTTATTCCCAATTTATCCTGCTATCTTAAACCGTATAAATTGCGATTATGCTTGATATTGTTATTGAAGCACGAAAAGCTTCCATCGCACCAGGTATGGATGTGAAAAGGATTCTTCCGTTCCGTCTTCACAGGATGGTTGGCCCATTTATATTTATGGATCATGCCGGCCCGGTAGATCTTCAGCCACCACTAATCACTTCAATGGATGTGCTGCCTCATCCCCATATTGGCTTGTCGACGGTGAGCTATTTGTTTGGCGGGCAGGTTACTCATCGCGACAGCCTCGGAGTAGAGCAGATTATTCGCCCGGGTGAAGTGAATTGGATGACCGCAGGCAGAGGTATCTCCCATTCCGAGCGCTTTGAAGATCCTTCGGTACTGGCCGGCGGCAATCTTGAACTTATTCAAACCTGGGTAGCTCTTCCTGAAAAGGACGAAGAAGCAGAGCCAGCGTTTGATAATTACCAGCCTGAGCAGCTTCCGGTGTTTACCGATACAGGAGTATGGATGAGGCTGATAGCGGGGAACGCTTACGGTTTGAAGAACGACGTCAGAACCCATTCGCCCTTATTTTATTTGCATGTAACGTTGGAAAAGGGGGTCCATTTCGGTCTGCCGACCGAGCATCCTGAACGCGGGATCTATCTAGCTAAGGGCAGTATAGAAATTAGCGGTATCACGTATTCTGCAGGCCAGATGCTGGTGTTTAGCAGGGGTGTGGATCCGATGATTAAAGCCAAAGAGCAAGCTGTGCTGATGCTGCTTGGAGGCGAGCCTTTAGGTCAGCGCCACATCTGGTGGAACTTCGTATCGTCAAGGAAGGAACGTATTGAGCAGGCGAAAGCCGACTGGAAAGAGGGAAGAATAATTCTTCCGCCAAATGATAATCACGAGTTCATTCCCCTTCCCGAAGATAAACGGGGACCGGAAAGGCCTGCGCCGGAGGCGTTGTCGTGAATTATCTGCCTTATTTCTTTAAGTTGTGTATGAGGAGTGTATAATATTGGTTTAAGTCTTCCAGAGGTAATATCATTACTATGAAACAAGACCTGAAGTCAAAGACGATTTAAAAGCGCTGCGCTGAACTCTTAAACCAGAACAAGGTCTACCTAGGCATATAAATGCCCACAGCACTAGTTTTTATTATATGCTTCAATGAGTTTTACCACCTCTTCAAACGGTATTTCTCTTACAGAACCCGTGGGTTCTGTATCACCTAATAGCCCCCTTACCTGATTTCTTGTCAGAAGATTACTGTATGAAAAAAAACCATCGGGTTTTGTTAGATCGATAAGTAATATTTTTACCTGAAGGCCGTCCTTGTCTTTCCAATTCTTATTCCAGGTAGGTGATTGTGCCATCAATGCTCCGGTCAATCCCAAGCCATAATTGCCGTAGTTGGGCCGGCCATTTTTGACAGCGTTGGGAGTGTCTTTATTGATAAAAATTGCAGAATATTTACCAACTATATCGAACTTTGCAAAGACTTGTGCATTGGGGGCATCATACGAATACATCATATTAAAATACGTCTCACCTCTATACTCAAGTGCCCAGGCTATGTGGCTCCGCCTAATAGTTTTACGAGTCAATGAGTCAATAAATTTTTCAACAACCAGGTGTGTTGGACTCATATCTTTAATTATTGCAATGGCATTAACATTGGCTTTTTTACCCTGAGTAAATTCAAAAGTATTAGCATATAAATCCACCGGTACCTCTTGATTTTGAGAAAAACCAAAATATGAGGAAAGGGAGAATATTAGGATGAATATCAGATATTTCATGCATTTAAGTTTAGGCACAATAAAGATAAAAGATTTATACTGATTTTCGGTAAGCTATCCTTAATGGCCCAGTCTACCCCGATGTTCGACATGTTCCGGGGGGGCATGTCGAACTCCAGATAAAAGGGGATTTGCAATCCCGAAATAGAAAATTTCTACATAGATCTCATATTCGAATATGGGATCTACCTAAACATTCAAAACCAGCAAGGCCAATACTTTATCACCTGTATAGTTCATCAATGGGCCGATGTTTTTACGAGCAGAGAACATCGGCCTCTACTCGCTAGTATTAGATTTTGTCAATCAAATAAAGGTTTGCAAGTATACGCTTGGGCTTTTTAATGATTAATCAATGTCGAACAGCTTAGTGAGGATTTGAGAATAATAAAATTGAACTTATTATTTGCTCTCTCCGTAAGAGGTGCGATAAGTATTCCAAATGCCTAACCTATGAACAGACACATACTGATCCTATTCATTATTTTATCTTCCACAGCTGTAAAAGCACAGAGTACTTATGGTGTACAAGTGGGGGCTGATTATGACACGCCTGTGGGGTCATGGGCACACACCTACAAACCAGTGGTGGCTTATCATGCGGATTTTTTGTGGTTTGCGGATGAAAACACCAAAACCATAAATTTTACTGTTGGCTACAATACGTTTAAGCCAAAGGCTGACACTCTTTATTTCTTAACTAAGGAGGGCGAAGATTATGGATATATCGTCAATTCTGATTATGAGACGTATACGGCATATGTAGGCTGGATGCGAAACTTTTCACTTACAGAAACCTTTAAAGTTGGCCTGGGATTTAATTTCGGCGCCTATTTTTCACATTATACCACTTCGGGAACTGCCGGGTCGTCTGACATGGGCGATATTAATGCCTATCTGGCTGCAAAAACCGGTGTTTTATTCGACCTATCGAACCGCTTACAACTAAACGTGCAAGCTAAGTACAATGGCTTTACCCCTACAGGCAAGAACGACCCAACGATGCCTGTTTTTAATGATTCCCGGTTGGGAACAGTAAATTACACTTGGGCAGCCGGCCTTGCACTGGCTTATAAATTCTGATCTATCTTAACTCAAACAGATGAAATTTCAACTATCATTTTATCTCTTTTTGGTACTGGCTGTTGCTGCTTGTCAAAAGGCTGAAGACCCGTTCGTTTCAAAATCCGTGATTGATTCGTTGATAGCGCGTAAAAACCCGGTGATGAAAAATGTAGCTTTTATTTTTAAAAACGACATCTATTATCTCCCGGCTTTTAATCAGTTGCCGGTTCGGATAACCAACAGTCCCGGAGTAAGTAAAAGGAGTCTGAGTATGTCGCATAATCATAAAAAATTTGCTTACTTAAGTGGAAGTGCCATTGTGATAGTTGATGAGAAGGGTTCTCAACTTGCGCGATTAACCCAATACAGCAATGTGAAAACTTTCGACTGGAGCTTAAACGACGAAACGCTCTATATTCTTACTGATAATAGTATGGCTTATTATGGACCGTCTCTTAATCTCCCCGAAATTACCTTTCCGGGTATTAATTGGGCAGTTACCCCACAGGTGCTTTGGGCATCTGTATCGTCAAAAGGCGACTTCGCGTATGTATTTACTGCCTTCTATCCTTTTGGTCCGGATACTTATAAGCTGGTGGTAAAACGAGCAGGAGGGGGAACTGATGTGGTTTACACTGCAGAGCAAAATGAAAAGATGAGTTATGCAGCCTTCTCGGTGAACGAGCAGGATCTGGTGGTAGGATATAAATCTAACAGTTATGACAGGGAGCTTTCAAAGCTGGAGATCTTTTCGGGATTGAAAAGTTATCCTGACTTTGATCTGGAATCATCCGAAAATTATTCAACCCCCCGTTATAATAGCAAACTTGATTATATGGTATGCGGCTATATGCGGGTTAATTCGGATACGCTGAAGCTTAGTGCCAGATTCGGTGCCGACTTTGATAAAAGTAAGGTGAGAGAAGAATTTTATACCACCGGGGATTTCTTGTACACTGATTGGAAGTGATTTTTTGAACATTCGAACTTTCTGCTCTTAAGTACTTTCACTCTAAAAACTGGCCTATTTTTTAAATCACAACATATTAATTACACCTAATAGCAACGATCACAATGAAAATGAAAATTTCGGGCGTTATAGTAGCCCTTCTATCCATTCTATGTTTACCAACCTCAAAAGCGCAGGTAAAAACTATGGGTTACAAAAATGAATTTTTTAAAGGAAGTACCGGTTTAATTTCGGTGAAGTTGAATAAAAATGCTGTGGCATTTATATCAAATGATAACGATAAAGCTGTTGAAATTAATTGCACAGATAACAGCACAAATAAAAAGTGGTCTGCCAGGGTGGATGGGTATATGCAAGATGCACACTTAATTGGTAAAAATTTAGTGGTTCTCGTGAGTACCGACTTCACTTTTTTCACTCGTGCGAACAGTGTTTATAAGGCTTATCTTATAGATGCCGGCAGCGGTAACATTATTAAGTCTAAGATGTTATTTAACGGTAATGATGAATATTTTACACTTCCTTATTTTTTAGTCTCAAAAGATAAGAAGACCTTAACACTTGCCACGCGTGAAACGGCTATGAAAAGAAATGTTAAGGTAGGATTAGGTGTCGTAGGTGCTCTCTATGCCATAAAAAAAGCATCAGATCAAGGTAATCGAATCAAAACCTTTAATGTATTAACCTTTGATGAAAATCTTGAACCAAAAGGTGTCATCAGTCCTGAACTCCCAGATGGGGATTTTGTAGGAATTCAAAAAACCATTAACGATGATCTGTACATTGCTGTGTCTCAAAATCGCAAAGGAATTACCATCTCAAAGTATCTGCCAAATAGCGAGAAACCGGTTAAGTCTGTTACAGAACCATTCTCCTATTACGGAGGACTGTTAGGAACAGAACACTTAAACGATCAGATTACATTTATGGCTGATACAATAAATAATAATACTGTATATATCACCGGCTCTTTTAAAACCGGAGATGATTACATCACTATGTTTAACAAATACGACTTTGAATCCAATCAGCATAAACGCT
Source organism: Pedobacter sp. (assembly GCA_036399495.1). GTDB lineage: Bacteria > Bacteroidota > Bacteroidia > Sphingobacteriales > Sphingobacteriaceae > Paradesertivirga. The sequence continues at coordinate 9,961 of DASWMZ010000134.1, read as the reverse complement.
TCAAAAAGAGTTTTACTAAATCAGAGGTTAAAGAATTAGAGAAATCTTTCACTCCGGTTAATAAAGCATTCAAAAAATTAAGTTTGGCGGCTGCCAGAGATTTTGAACTTATTAAAGTGGTGATACATGAAAATGGGTACTTTATTGTACTTACAGATTACAGCACGACGGTTGCGGGTCAGAATGCGCCCCCCGTGCCTTATTCTGAAGGAATTTTGGTTTACAACCTGGATAAAAATATGTCGGTTAGGGCTATTTCAACTATTCCGCGTGATTATCTTGGCAAAGCCAGGTCGTGTCTAAATGTATATTCCAAAGGTAATGCTCTTTATATTTTGGCCTCACATGATAATAATGCAAATTTTATCGTAGCAAAAATCAATACAGCATCCGGAAAACTGGAAGACATGCAATTAGCTGAGCCTGCAAAAGCAGGTAAAACAGATTACGCATATTTATCTTATGCTATACTTTCTAATGATAATATCATTCTTCCAATATTGGATTATAAGCTTGCATTCAATAAAACTAAATTCGATGTTCAATTATATCAATTAAGTTGGTAATGAAAAGAGGCTGTCTCAAAGGCTGTTCGGGCTGTTAAAAGTTTAAGCTACAAAGTTAAAAGGCTTAGACATGCCACGTAACGGCACTTTATACTGCTTCGACTTTAAAGACTCTAATGGTTCGAGTCTCCGCAGGGCGACTTGAACCATTATCTGAAATGCAAGGGCTTTGTACACTCCCTACAACGCCCAACCCCGCAATTAAACTATAATCCTCCTATTGTCATAAATCTCTCTTTCTTCTCAAACGAAAAGCATGCGCCTATTTTTGTTGTTACTCATTTATTGCAATGGCAGCTTTCGATTTAAACAAGATCCGCTTTTCTATTCTTGATTTGGCTACAGTAGCTAGAGGGCAAAGCTATACGGATGTATTTAAAAATAGTCTCGACCTTGCAAAACATGCCGAGTTGTTAGGCTATACCCGTTATTGGTTTGCCGAGCATCACAATATGATTAGTGTTGCCAGCTCTGCAACCGCTGTACTTATTGGCTATGTTGCTGGTGGAACGAATACGATAAGGGTAGGTTCGGGAGGAATTATGCTTCCTAATCACTCGCCATTAATTGTTGCAGAACAGTTTGGAACGCTGGCTTCCATTTATCCAGGCCGCATTGACCTCGGTTTGGGCAGAGCTCCGGGAACTGACCAGGTGACCGCTAAAGCAATCAGAGGTGAGACTTTTGAAACGGTGCATAGTTTCGCCCGGGATGTGAAGCAGCTTCAGTTGTTGTTTTCGACAGATAACAGCTCCAATGAAGTGCGGGCCATACCGGGTGAAGGTCTTGATATCCCGATCTGGATACTGGGTTCGAGTACCGACAGCGCCAGACTTGCAGCCAGTATGGGGCTGCCTTATGCTTTCGCCAGTCATTTTGCACCCACTTATTTTGAAAAAGCAATTGCTATCTATCGCGAAAACTTCCAGCCTTCTGAAAATCTGAGCGAGCCTTATATACTGGCATGTGTAAACGTTGTTGCTGCAGACACCGACCAAGAAGCAAATTACCTTGCTACCTCGGTGAAACAGTTTTTTATGGGCGTGGTTACCGGAAAGCGCAATCTTCTGCCACCACCGGTAGAAAGCATGGAAGGTATCTGGACCATTTATGAAGAGGAAGCTGTTAAGCAAATGCTAAGATATTCGTTTATTGGCGAACCTGAAACCATCAGAAAAGAACTGAGCGCTTTTATTGCCAAATACGAGGTTAACGAGATGATGGCTACTTCGCATATTTTCGATCATGCGGCAAAGCTAAGATCGTATGAAATCTTTGCGCAGGCGTTTAGGGGGTGAGCTTTATTAGCGCAAATATGCATCACTTAACGACGACGCCTCCCACAGAGTCACAACACCAACATCCCTAAATCTGATGGAGACGAAAAACCCGCAACCGGTTTTTCTTCCGGGTGAGGATTTGCCGTATACAGCAGGGCTGCATTTGCAATAAAGACGCTTCGCTCGTTTTCAAATCACAAAGAAATGCTCCCACCCCCTCTGGTTTAACAACCTGACTCTCTAATACTTTCTAATCTCGTCACCTATAGAAAGGCTGGATAGTAAATTTACTCCTTGGCTATTTTCACTCCTTTGGATATAGTTACGAGTAATAACACCTCAATTATAGTCATCAGTAAGGGTCGGTGCCAAGATAACGTGAGCCAGGTGCTTGTTCTGTCGGTAAACTCGGCAGCGTTTGAAAGTTCCTTAAATTGAAATAATTGAGATGCAAACCATGCGCTTACAATGGAAATGTACAAGTAGCCTATAAATGAAATCAGAACAAGTCTTCGGCGGGCTTCAATTTTCCAGTTTGAAATTAAGGCACACAGCATGCTTATAAAAGTAAGGGCGTGCAGCGGGATCCAAAATTTACGAGGTTCATCTGGTATTCCGCCTAACGCTTTATTCAAGGCTTCAACAGAATTAAACATATCCGGTATCCAAAAAAGATGTTGAAAGATACCTACTCCGGTCACAAATCCGAGAGTTAGAGTGCATACAATTAAAGCTGGTGTTGCTAATTTTCTTTTCATTTGATTGTAGTTTAATTTGGTTTGCAGCGCAAACCAAATGGGTAAAAAAATTTATTTTAAATACTTACTTATAGCTTCCACAAAGTTTTCAAATGCCGTTCTTCCTTTAGGCGTGAGGTGGCAAGTAGTTTTAGGGTAGCTTCCTTGAAAGGTTTTTTCTATCATAATATAATCTGCCTCCTTAAGCTTTTTCAATTGGTGACTCAAATTCCCCTGGGTAGTTTGGGTGACCTGCATTAGGTAATTAAAATCAGCCTGTTTGACCTTTATCAGCGTAGACACAATGGCAAGTCTGGCCGGGGTATTAAGTACAGGATCTAAATCAGGGTACATCATCTGTTCGTCTACTTGCGGCTAATAAATATCCTGGAACCAGATATCCTAAAACTATAGCAATTCCATGAACCAAAGGCCGAATATCATCTGAAACAAAAACTGATATAATAACGGCGGCAAGAAATGCGAGCCCGCCTGCCTGCATAGGTCGGAATTTCATCACCAAACCTGAAATCATTGTTCCGATTCCAGCAATAATCAGGGTGTAAGAAAATGGCTGAATATTATTCTGCACCGAAACAAACACGGTTATAAAAAACGAGACGCCAAGTACAAGCCACATTTGATTGAGATAATAGTTGAGATAGGTTTGGGTGGCATCTTCCGAACGTTTCTTTCTATAATGCCAAATCGAAATAAAAACACCTGTAATTGCCATAACCGGAAACGGTAAATAAGGAAATTCGATTAAGGATTGTGATAGCAAAAAGTACGTAGTAAAACTGGCAATAGCGATAAGCCAACCCCAAAGCTTGAAGCCAAAACTGTTTTCGGCAAAATTTTCTTGTGTACACCGGAGAGTTTCTGAGATAAGTCTCAGGCTCTCTTTTGGATTTAAAGTTTCTTCCATTTTATTTATTCTACTTCACAAAGGTAAACTAGTTTGCATTGCAGACCAAACTAATTTCAAATTAAGGATTACGCCGATCACAAGTTGAACGATTCCTATGAATCCTGCTGTTCGACAGGTTCCCCTGTAGCGTGATATTCCTATGCACTGAGGGGAGACCGTAGAGTCCCTGAAAAAGAAGACTCTGCTGGGAAGAAACGACTAGCAAAGTTGATGAACGAAACAGCAATTAATCCTCTTTCTTAGCCCTTTCAATGAAATCCATCACTTTTTCAGGATGTACATCTTTAGAAAGCGCTTCAATTTCCGGAGGAGCGGCATCTTCAATATCTAACTTTTTGGCAATAGCCGATGTCATTGTGATTAACCTGGTAATTTCGTGTTCGGCAAGGAGGTTCACATGAAGTTCAAGGTCTGCTCGTTTATCAGCAAGCTTGGCCGAACGATTTTGACTTATAAGAACGAAGGTAGAAAGAAATATAGCCTCTACCGATGCAAACATTGCCAAGATGACAAAAGACTTGTCGAATGGCTTTAAGCCCAAGGCACCTAAGTTCCAAAGAATCCATACACCGAATATCGCCATGTGAAGGTAAACAAAGGGCATGCTGCCCGCAAAGCTCGTGACCTTATCGGCAATAAGTTCTTCCCGCGTTTTTCGTCTTTCCTGAGCCTTTTCTCGCGACAGTAATGCTTCAAGGTTGCGCTCAACAACTTCTTCCATTCCGTTCTTCGCCCTGTCGCTTTCTTGTTGCATATCATATATACTTCAGGCAATGTCTGATTGTTTGAGCATAACGGCGAGGGTAGTAGATGCGAGGTCTCCGAATAATGGATGACGAATAGTGATTTTTGTATATGCCGGACGGAGTCCTGATTTTCAAACATGAATTTAAGAGCGCTGGGTGCATAAAGATTATATAATACTAAAATAGGCATGCCAGAAATAATCATAAACCAATTAAAGTTGCCTTTCCTATGCTCATGTTCTCTAGTTTGGCGCAAGTATGCAGCCCCAGCTATGGAGGGCAGAGTACTTGTGCTATTTAGATTGCACGTCAGTCAGATCGCCGTAAATGTTCATCGGCTTTCGATAATATATAAACTTTTTTATAGGCATAATTGCCTCCCAGTGCAGTTTAAGTTTCCTCGAGAGTATAAATTCTCTTTATCTGTGTAGTCGACATACTTGCAGAGGATGTCCAATAACGGGGTAATGGGCCGCTGTCTGTGCTAAGTATCCTATGCTTTTACTTACCCTTCTGTTTCTATATCTTAGTGTTAAAAACCTAATCAATGACAAACGAGTTTTCGACTGCGATGCCCAAGCGTACGGACGAAGAATTAATTGAAATAGTTACGATCCGAAAAGACGACTACGAACCATTTGCTGTAGAAGCAGCATTCCTGGAGATTGAAGAACGAGGAATAGATGCTGAAAGAATTAAGCAAGTTGAAGTGGAAAGGAATGCGATGTTTGAAGAAGAAAACTCTTTTTACTCCAATAAAGCAAACCGCTCACTCCGCTTTTTCAACTCAATAATTGATTTCATGGGCTTACTAGCTCTTTATTTTATTTTTGGATCATTATTCACATTAATAATTGAAATACAGACTGAGCCTGAAATCACGATTGCGGCTTATAGCATGTTTTTCATTGCTTTCTTGACTTACTATATTACGATGGAGTTTTATTTTCAAAAAACACTTGGAAAGTTCTTAACTAAAACAAGAGTTGTAACTACATCTGGTGAGGTTCCAACGCTGGGTGATATTACAAAGCGAACCTTCTGCAGGCTAATTCCACTTGATCGGCTTTCCTTCCTACTTGCAAGAAACGGTTTTCATGATTCTTTCTCAAAAACGACGGTAGTGAGGGATGCGAATAAAATTGATTAATGCTGCTTCATAGGTTGGTATACTCATTATTTACATCTCTTTGATTTCTGTTATTGTCTATATTAGTTAATGCTTATTGCTGCCCTTATACTTGTAGCTGCCCTGGTTTTGTTTTTTGTATTGAAGAAGCCGGGGGCAGGGAATGTGAAGAATCCCGAGCTGCCAAAACATATGACTTCTCTCTTGAATGAGCATATCTCATTTTACCGCAAGCTTGATCAGGAAGAGAAAATTAAATTCGAACAGAAAGTATCTAACTTCATCGGCAAGGTGAATATTGAAGGAGTAGGTACCGAAATAGAGGATGTGGACCGGATATTAGTGGCGGCAAGCGCTATTATTCCGATTTTCAAGTTCGGGAACTGGGAGTATCGCAATCTGACCAGTGTAACTCTCTATCCGGATACGTTTAATCAGGATTTTCAGTTTGAAGGCGAAGACCGCTCCGTTTTAGGTGTTGTTGGAACCGGATTTATGCACCGGCAGATGATTCTTTCAAAGAACGCACTGACGGAGGGATTCCGAATTGATAGTGACGCAAGAAATACGGCCATCCATGAATTTGTTCATTTGCTGGACATGGCCGACGGTGATGCAGACGGGGTGCCTGAACTTCTGCTCGATAGTGCTTGTTTTAGTCCGTGGATTAAAGCCATTCAAAAAGAAATGAAGCGTATTGAAAAGGGCAATTCTGATATCGATCCTTATGCCTTGACAAACGATGCCGAGTTCTTAGCAGTAGTTTCGGAATATTTTTTTGAGAAGCCTGAAAAGATGAAGAGAAGATATCCGGAATTGTATTCGTTTGCTGACAGGATGTATAATAAGGGGGTGGGCTAAAGGATTATTAGAGGATTACAAATCCTCATTTATCTGTTCTTCGACATGCCTTGCAGAACATGTCGAAGAGCGAATTAATTTGATATTTTAACAAAGAATGCCATGTCGGCCTGCCGTTTATTTTAGTATATTGAACCGGGAGAAAAATCTTGATACCCGACACGCACTTCCGATACGGAACTAAACTAATTGTACTTATAAATTTAAAATCATTTTTATCTATGCTTCATTTTTTTACCAATAAACATATTCAAAGAAAGTATCTATTATCCCTTGCTTTGTTAATCGCCTGGAACTTTACAGCCTTTTCTCAGCAAAAGCGAATGTTATTATGGTTTGACAAGCCTGCTTATCAACCTAAAGTTTTTACCTACGATGTCCCGGTATTTAAGAAGCCTTTTACGTTTGAGGCCACTGGATGGTACGAAGCTTTGCCTGTCGGGAACTCGCGATTAGGAGCAATGGTTTTTGGCGGGGTGCTTAAAGAACGTATACAACTTAACGAAAAAAGCTTGTGGGCCGGGTATAAATTTGACGCTGTCAATCCTCAATCCGGCAAAGCTTTACCGGAGGTGCAACGGTTAATGTTTGAGGGAAAAATCGATTCCTCGGAACAATTAGCTGAGCGAACCATGTTAGGAATACCAGCGACAATAAGCCCCTATCAAAGTCTGGGCGATTTGTTTATAGAACATATTGCAAACCCGGGGGATACTGTGTACACCAATTACAGACGATGGTTGAGCCTTGACTCTGCGGTAGCTACCACCGTTTATACTTACAAGGGAATACGATACAGAAGAGAGGTTTTTGCTTCGCACCCGGCTAATGTTATTATAATCAAGCTGGCCTGCGATAATCCACGAGGATTAAATCTAAACATTAGTATGCTTCGCGAACAAGATGCTGTAGTAAGTGCTTCAACCGGAGATCCGAATTCGATTTTCATGAACGGGCGAATAAAGCATCATGACGACAAGGGTAAACCGGTAGGGATGCGCTTTGCTTCCTACGTTAAAGGCATCACTTCTACCGGTAAAATATCTATTAATAAAGCAGGAGTAATGACGGTGAAAGATGCAGGCGAACTGGTGTTGTTTATTTCTGCAGGCACCAGCTACGGCGGCAAAAATGCAGAGGAAACGGCCCGTCGGATATTAAAGCAGGCAATTGAAAAGTCTGTTGCAAGCTTATTTAATGCACATTTAAAGGATTATCAATCTCTATATAGTCGTGTAAAATTAAATATTGTTTCGAAGGAGAATCCGATGGAACTTCCGCAAGATAAGCGCCTGGCCCGTGTTAAAGAAAACGATTATGAAGATCCTTATTTATCGGAGTTACTGTATCAGTATGGCCGTTACCTGTTAATCTCCTCATCCCGAAAAGGCGATCTTCCTGCTAATCTTCAAGGTGTTTGGAATCAAACAATGAATCCCCCATGGAGTGCAGATTATCATACCAATAGTAATTTCCAGACGAATTATATGGCTGCCGAAGCAGCAAACCTGGCGGAATGTACGCTGCCCTTCTACGCATTGATGGATTCGTTGGCAAAGCACGGACAACATACAGCCAAGGTAATGTATAACGCGCGGGGCTGGGTGGTACACCATCTTACAGATGTGTTTTGGAGAACAGCACCGGCAGACGCTTTAGTAGGAATATGGCCGATGGGTGGCGGCTGGCTGGCACATCATCCTTATGATCATTATTTATTTTCCGGAGACAAAACTTTTCTTAAAAACCGGGCCTATCCCTTAATGAAGGGTGCGGCAAGTTTTTACCTCGATTTCTTAAAACCAATTCCGGCCGGCTTGCCAATGGCCGGTAAATTAGTAACTAACCCCTCCCATTCGCCCGAAAACGCTTATGAAAAAGAGGATGGCAAACAGTCCATGTTTACCTACGGTGCGGCGATGGATATGCAGATATGCACAGAATTATTTGTCAATTGCTTGCAGGCGATCAAGGATTTAAGTACAGGCGGAAAGCCCTTTGATCCCCAATTTAAGGCAGAGCTGGAGAAAGCGCTTGCTAACATAGCGCCAATTCAAATCAGTAAAAAAACAGGTGCTATTCAAGAGTGGATGGAGGATTATAAAGAACCTGAAATAGGCCACCGACACATTTCTCATTTATATGCTTTGTTTCCGGCCACTCAAATTACCGCCGCGACGCCTGAGCTGTATGCTGCCGCCCGAAAAACGCTAGAAAGAAGGCTTGCAGGTAACCCAAATGCTGCAATAGAGGAAGCAAATAACCGATACAAAAGTTATCACAGTTATCTGGGAGGAAAAAGCTTTGGCGGTTATCAAAGTACCTGGATAGGTTTGATGTATTTAAGATTAGGCAATACTGAGGAGCCGTATAAGCATCATCAATACCTATTGAAGTATGGACTTTCATCAAATATGTGGGGCAGAGCTTACCAATTAGATGCTATTTTGGGGGCGCCTGCGCTTATTACCGAAATGCTTTTGCAGAGCCATACAGGTACTCTTAATTTATTGCCTGCTGTGCCTAAAGCCTGGCCAGATGGATCCATATCAGGATTACGTGCAAGAGGAGGATTTGAAGTAGACATGAAATGGAAAGATAATAATCTTAAAGAAGCTCAGGTAAAATCGAAAAACGGCGGGGTCTGCAAATTAAGCACAAAAAATAGGGTGAAGATATTCAATAAAGGGAATGAACTAAAGCCGACAAAGAATGCGGACAACAGTTTGGAGTTCAATACTCAAAAAGGAGAAGTATATAACGTAGTCGGACTATAAATAGTAGAGCGTGCAGATACGTTTTTTTAAGTTTACATCGCAGATGAAGTTCAAGCTTATAGACTCAAAAAGTATCCTCCTGAATGAGATGCTCAATCCGGATTTCGTATTTAATTAATGGACTAGGTTCGCAAAGATAGTGCTATTAAATAACTTGCCACTGATAGTGGTTTTAAATACGTTTTTAAAGGATGACCCTACTGGTTTTAAGTCTCTGGTCCCGCCTGCCGCATACAAACTCAACGCAGTCTACAATTTTATTTCGCAGGAGGGCTCTCTTCGTAATTAGGGCCATAAAGTCCGGGTGCTTTATTTCCACTTGCGCGCAGACAAATAATCATTTCACCGCGATGGTGGTAGGTATGGTTGAAGAGAAAACTGCGCACTACAACAGATCGCGGCAATGGCCCAAGTACAGTCTTATCTCCAACTTTCATAGTCCAAGGATCTTGTAAGCGTTCTTCGCTAATGGATTGCAGCGCATTTCTTGCCAGTTCCACATTTTTTTCGAAGAGATTCAAGGTAGCTCTTATATCTCCGGAATCATTCCGTTCAATAGTATCAGCTGCCAGATCATACACATCCTGAGTGAGCGTGCCTACGTACCAATAGTAAATGGTGGCAATGTGTTGAGCAAGCTCTCCCATACTCCATGATACTGGCGACGGTTTAAACGGGATATCTTTTTCTGGCACTGCCTGAAGTAATTTTCTTGTACTGTTAATCTCATGTTCAAATTCCGATAGTAATCAAATGCTTGCTTTTCGTTTAGCGTAATGTCTTCTTATGCGGTTGTAGACTTCCCCAAAAGTGAGCCATTTAAAAGTTGACTCCGACAAGTCCTTGCAAAGGACGCGTCAGTAAAATCGTTAACTTTAAAATGAGCTAGAGATGAAAAAGACCAGATTTACAGAAGCCCAGATTGTAAAGGCTA
>DASWMZ010000133.1:0-1571 GCA_036399495.1 Pedobacter sp. | reverse complement strand
TCTGTGTTTTTAAGGAAGGCATCCGCGTCCATTGTGGCTGGTGGATTATCCGCTTTTTTACAGGCCTGCAGTACAACTAAAGCCAATACTGATAATAAAATGAAAAAAATATTTCTCATGATTGAATTGTTTGTAGGATTTTATAAATGAGAAGCTGTTTAGACTTTTGGTGCTTTATTTATTTTACGGATAAAAATCACAGCAAAAGCGATTAAATGGAAAGCCACCCAAGTAGTAACTAAAGTTTCAAAGCGTATTAGCAGTGCTTTAAAACTATCTAACCAAGCATTTGCCCGCTCGATGACGGTTCTCCTCTTATAGAGTTCTTCGTCAAAATACTGATAGTCTTCCTGTGGGTTGTTACGGGGATTGTTTTTAATATTAGGCTGGATTTGTTTTTGCTGACAGACTTTTCGTAAGGTTTGACAATCAAAACCTGGGTCAGCATTCAGAAAGACGCCTCTGAGGTCAATACCAGCCTCTTGTAGTAGTTGGGTAAGTTGCTCAAACAGGGTTTCTATCTCATAGAGGTCGTGATGATTTCCTTCTTGAGGGGAGGCCATTGATAGCATTAATCCTTGATTATCAGCTATAAATAAACTATTGCACGTCTTAGCGGCTTTGCGTCCTTGATAGCCAATCGACTCCCCTCCATTCTTGGCTAAGGTATGACTACCATCTAACTGAGCGCTCGATAGATCCAGATAGGCGTGATGCTGGGCTAAGAGGTGAACCCATACCTGTTTCCAGCAGTCCAGCTTGCTCCAGCGATTAAAATGATAGTAGACTCCCTGCCAAGTAAGCTGTTCCTGCTCAAAGAATTGCTTGACAGGTAAGTATCGCCATTGACAACCCGTTTTCAGTTTGTAAAGAATGAGCATCACAATTTCACATACTGGGACTTTACTAGAAAAGCCACGCTTTCCTAAGAGCAAATGGGGCAGAATCCAGCGCTCGATCATATCTTTGCTTAAGATTTCCATCGTTGGTGAATATTTGAGTGTGGTAACCCAAATTTCTCCCTTCTTTGGGAATCTTTTCCTTTTTATAGAAAAAGTCTAAACAGCTTCATTATAATATTTTACCAATAGCGCGCCCTACGGAAGATAATGCTCGGAAATTTCTGGACAAAGCCGTCTTTTCCAAGCCTACCCACCAATTGTCTCCGTCATCAGAAAAGATGTTCGTCGACTACGAAATCTTTGCCATCAAGCGGTACAAAGACAATACCCAGAAACCATACTATATGGATAAAGAGTTGGCGGCTGTGAAAGTAGAAACCTACGTGATTGAAGAGAATCAAGACTTATTATTCCCTTACCGGAAATCTGTAGCAAATGCTCAGAAACATTTGAGAAATCTGAAAGAGATTAAAGTGTTCAATAACGTCGGACACGGGATTGAAACCTACGACAAAGCGATGAATTATATGGGAGAGAAGATAAAAAACTATTCACTGTTCACACGAAGTAGTTGACTGCTGAAGCAGATATACGCCCCTGAATTGTTTCCACTCATAGTACTAATCAGCCCCAAACATTCAACCAATCACTCTTTTTTCAACCTTTTTT
>DASWMZ010000132.1:0-33383 GCA_036399495.1 Pedobacter sp. | reverse complement strand
CTTCCAGGGAAAACAGATTTTGATATTATCGTTGACCAGGAATTATTACGGGAGCGATTGAATGGTAAACTGCCTGTTATCAAAATAGCGGATTACGACTTTATAGTTGATTTTCCGCTCAAGGAATTACGCCCTAATAATGACTTCAATAACAGCATACGCCTTCATGAATTGTACTATTCAATTGAGGAAGAGAAGTACAAAGCATTTTTTCACGTACCAACGCATAGTATCATAGATATTAATCCTGCAACGATCAAAGAGCTTCCTAAAAACTTAGTTCAAATTGAGATTCCTTTTGAACGGAAACTTGATCCTATCGGGGCTGCAAAGGAATATGGTTTTGATTATAAGGATTTGCTTATTAAATACCCTCTTGAGAGAAATCTTGAAGCCAAGGTTATTCCTATAGAAAAAACCAACCTCCCTTACCTGGTTAAAGTAAATAACGAAAGGGAAAAAGACCTTCAGAAAAATAAACCACACAAATCATTGAGAAGAAGAAAAAATGGTAAAGGATTGTAAGAAAATATGAAGGCATTGTCAGTAAACAATTAGAGCAGAGCAAACAGTACTCAAAATAGCAAAGTGAAAAAATAGATAACTGCTATAAATAGCTATTAGCAATAACGAAAGGTAAACGGGAAGATGGAAAAGTGGATGGATGATATATTACCGATTATGGGTGTGGAGCATGATTGCCTCCTGTCTAAACAAGGGGACATCACGCTGGTATTTAAAGCGGAACTACCCGAGATATTTACGCTCTCAGATCATGAGTACGAAGCTTTTCACCAGGCATGGATAAAAGCCATAAAAATATTGCCTAAAAAATCAATATTTCACAAGCAGGATTGGTTTATCGATAGTAAATACGTACCTGACTTTGAAAAGGAAGATATCAGCTTTCTTTCCCGTAGCAGTGACCGGTTTTTTAACGAACGGCCGTTCCTTAAACATACATCCTTCATTCTTTTGACCAAGAAGCCGGATGGAAGAAAGCTGAGCAGTTCTCTTTTTTCCAACCTGTTGCGCAGGTCCATTGTACCAGAGCAAACCATTAAGCCACAATTACTCCAGGACTTTCTGGATAGTGCCGGGCAGTTCAAACGCATCCTGGAGGATAGCGGATTTGTACAACTGACCCGCCTCAATGATGAAGAGCTGATGAGCCAAAGCCGAAAGATGGGACTGATTGAACAATATTGCTCTTTATCTGAAAAGGAGAATTCGTTTCAGCTTAAAGATATGAGTTTTCAGGATGGTATAAAGATTGGAGATCAGCATTGCCAGTTATATACTTTGGGAGATGCCGTTGATCTTCCGGCGCTTTGCGGTTCCAGGATCAATTACGATAAATATTCCACGGACAGGACAAAATTCAGCGTTGGTTTTGCATCTACTCTCGGCCAGCTTTTACCCTGCAATCATATTTACAACCAGTACATCTTTATAGAGGATGCACAAAAGACCATTCAACGGCTTGAAAGCAAACGGCTTCGGCTGCAATCATTGTCTGCCTATTCCAGGGAAAATTCCATTTCAAGAGATGCAACCAATGATTTTTTAAACGAGGCCATCAGTCAGCAAAGGCTTCCGGTAAAAGCGCATTTCAATGTACTGGTATGGACAGATAACAAGGAGAAGCTAAAGGATCTAAAAAATATGGTATCCGCAGGCCTGGCACAAATGGATGCTATAACCAAACAAGAAACGATGGGGGCAGCACAGATCTTCTGGGCTGGTATTCCAGGCAACGAAGCGGACTTCCCCATGAATGACACCTTTGATACGTTCGCAGAACAAGCAGCCTGTTTTTTGAACCTGGAAACTAATTACCGCTCTTCAATCAGCCCGATGGGGATTCGACTTGGAGACCGCCTCACTGGCAATCCCTTACACGTGGATATATCGGATGAACCCATGAAAAAGGGGATTTGCACCAACAGGAATAAGTTCATCCTCGGACCCTCCGGCAGCGGTAAATCTTTCTTTACAAACCACATGGTCAGAAGCTATTATGAGCAGGGAACTCATATTGTACTAGTAGATGTAGGCCATAGCTACAAAGGACTATGCGATATGGTAGGGGGCTACTATTTCACCTATGATGAAAAGAACCCGCTCAGGTTCAATCCTTATTATATCGGCATTGGTGACAGCCTGGATACAGAAAAGAAAGAGAGTATAAAAACCCTTTTACTAGCACTCTGGAAAAAGGACGATGAGAGCTTTAACAGGGCGGAATACGTGGCGCTATCAAATGCACTCCAGTTGTATTACGAAAAGCTTGATAAGGACAAGACCATATTTCCCTGTTTCAATACATTCTACGATTTTTTAAAGGATGAGTTTGTAACTGTACTGGAAGGCGATAAAGTGAAAGAAAAGGATTTTGATATTCACAATTTCCTCTATGTCCTGCGGCCCTATTATAAAGGCGGTGAATTTGATTATCTGCTTAACGCTACGGAAAACCTTGAACTGCTCAAAGAACGCTTCATCGTTTTTGAGCTGGATAATATCAAAGACCATCCTATCCTGTTTCCGGTGGTGACTATCATTATTATGGAAGTATTCATCTCCAAGATGCGCAAGCTGAAAGGGATACGTAAAATGATACTTATTGAAGAAGCATGGAAAGCTATTGCCAAAGAAGGCATGGCTGAATACATCAAGTACCTGTTTAAAACCGTGCGTAAATTCTTTGGAGAGGCCATCGTAGTCACACAGGAAGTGGAAGATATTATCAGTTCCCCAGTGGTTAAGCAGGCTATTATCAATAACAGCGATTGTAAGATTCTGCTTGACCAATCAAAATACCAGAACAAATTTGACCTAATACAGGAACTGCTTGGCTTAACAGAAAAAGAAAAAGCAATGGTTCTGTCGGTGAATAAGGCTAACGATCCCTCAAGAAGATATAAAGAGGTATTTATTTCCCTGGGTGGAATGCTTTCTAAAGTATACCGTACTGAGGTTTCACCTGAAGAATACTATGCCTACACAACGGAAGAAAGTGAAAAGGTGCAGGTAGCAAAATATGCAAAGAAGTACGGCAGCATTGAAAAGGGCATTGCTGCCTTTGTAAGGGATCAGAATGAAGGAACGATTTGAAAATTAATACTCAAGTAAATGAAAAAGCTATTAGTGATGATTGGAATGGTGATGATGGGATTTTTAGCTCCGCAAAAAACGCAGGCCCAAATACCCATAGTGGAAATCATCAAAGCTGGTGTCAAAAAGGTAATCAGGGCTGCAGACCTGCAAATCCAAAAGCAACAGAATAAAGTTATCTGGCTGCAGAATGCACAAAAGACGTTGGAAAACAGCATGTCAAAACTGAAGCTGAAAGAGATCTCCAACTGGACAGAAAAGCAACGGAGCCTCTACCAGCAGTATTATGATGAATTGCACAAAGTAAAAGCAACTATCTCCCACTATCAAAGAATCCGCGACATCACTAAAATGCAGGTACGGATATTGGATGAATACAAACGAAGCCGGAGCCTTATCCGGCAGGATAAGCATTTTAGTTCTTCCGAGCTGGATCATATATCAAAAGTATATTCAGGAATATTGGATGAAAGCGTGAAGAATTTAGATCAGCTCTTTATCGTAATCAATTCTTTCCAAACACAAATGAGCGATGCAGAACGGCTGGAGCTGATCAATGCTGCGGGAGGACGTATGGAAACCAACTATCAGGACCTTAAAACTTTCAACCGGGAGAATATGATCCTTAGCCTTCAAAGAGCACAAGAGCGGGGTGATGTGGATGCAATCAAAAAAATGTACGGGCTGAAATAACCCTCCTATTAAAAATCACAAACGATGAAAATTTTGATCATTATAACGCTGGTACTTGCAGGCACCTTTAGTTGTCCGGCTCAGACATTCGATGAATTGTTCAACCAGAAAAGCACCCAAAAGAAATATCTGCTGGAGCAGATAGCCGCGCTAAAAGTGTATCAGGGTTATCTATCCAAAGGCTATTCAATAGTCAAAGACGGACTTGGAACTATCAAAAAGATAAAGAGCGGTGAGATAGGTTTGCACGATCTTTATTTTGAGTCACTCAAAAATATAAACCCTGCCGTAGCGGGCTCCGCCAAAGTAAAAGACATTCTCCGTTTGCAGGCTGTAACGGCAAGCAGAAGCAGGAGCGCAAAGAAAGTTTTAAACAGCGCTGCGCTGTTTAGCCAGGAAGAAAAAAAATACATCAGTGAAGTGTATAGCCGATTGTCGGATGATTGCACTCACACACTGGATCAGCTGATAAATGTAACAACATCGGGTAGGTTTGAGATGACTGATGACCAGCGGCTAAGACGCATTGAAGATTTATATCGGCAATCCTTATCACAATATCAGTTTGCTAATAGCTTTAAAAACGACGCACTACTGCTGCTATCTGCGCGCCAAAAAGAGCAAAATGATATTTCATTAAACAGATCCATTAACGGCCTTAAAAACGACTAAGCATGAAAAAGTTAATTATTGGTTTATGGCTGGCAATGATGCCCGTCTTAAAATTATACGCACAAAGCCAGGAAGTTCAACAGTTACTGCTGAATGTGGAGAAGCTGGCACAGCTTAAGCAACTGCTGAGCGATATGAAAAAAGGTTACCAGGTGGTCAGCACCGGCTACAATTCGATTAAAGATCTATCAGAGGGCAACTTCAGCCTGCATAAAACTTTCTTAGACGGCCTGATGCAGGTTAACCCCGCTATTAGAAAATATCAACGGGTTAAGCAGATTATAGATTACCAGATTATACTGGTTAAAGAATATAAATCCGCATTTAACGGGTTCAAAAAACGGAAGGTGTTCAGCGCCGGGGAGCTTGATTATATGGGCAGGGTTTACAGCAATCTATTTAAGCAAAGCCTCCATAACATGGATGAACTTACCGCGATAGTGACCGCTGATAGGCTCAGGATGTCTGATGATGAGCGGTTGAAAGCCATTGATCGTATCTACCTGGATATGCAGGATAAACTCCTTTTCCTAAGGAGTTTTAACAATAGCACTTCTGTTTTGGGGTCGCAAAGAGACAGGGAAAAAAGAGAGATAGAAGCAATGAGGGGCATCTATGGTATAACCAGGTAAAATCAATAGAACATATGAAAAAGTGGAGAATGGCCGCCATTATGGTGGCAGCGGGAATGTTTTTGCCTGAATTAAGCCAGGCTCAAGGAATGGCCGATGATATTCACAGCCTTCAGGGTGTGCTTGAACAACTCTATGATGAGATGATTCCGCTATGCAGTAAGCTGATTAGTGTAAGTCAGGGAATTGCCGGGTTTGGAGCTACCTGGTATATCGCATCAAGGGTATGGCGGCATATAGCTAATGCGGAGCCAATAGATTTTTACCCTTTGTTCAGGCCTTTTGTCTTAGGTTTTTGCATTATGATTTTTCCTTCGGTATTGGCTCTGATCAACGGTATCATGAAGCCAACCGTTTCAGCTACCTCCGAGATGGTCAAGGGCTCTAATCAGGCAATCGCGCAATTACTAAAGAAAAAAGAAGAGGCCCTTAAAAGCAATAATTCATGGAAAATGTATGTGGGAGCTGACGGAAGAGGAAACAGGGATGAATGGTATAAATACACATACGGACAGGATGTATCTGAAGAAAGTTTACTTGGTGTTCCGGGAAACGACATCAGGTTCGCGATGGATAAGATGGCTTATAATGTCAAGAACAGTATCAAGGAATGGATGAGCGTAGTATTGCAAGTAATATTTGAAGCTTCAGCTCTCTGCATTAATACGCTGAGAACATTCCAACTGGTAGTGCTTGCGATTCTGGGTCCGCTTGTTTTTGGTATCGGGGTGTTTGACGGATTCCAGCATACACTAACCTCATGGATAGCCCGCTACATTAATGTTTACCTCTGGTTGCCGGTTGCCAATATTTTTGGTGCGATCATCGCAAAAGTTCAGGAAAAGATGATAGCTCTTGATATCGGCCAGATTCAGGATCAGGGACAAACAGTCTTCAGTGCTGCCGATACGGGATACCTCATCTTTATGCTTATTGGCATCGTCGGATACTTTACCGTTCCCTCAGTTGCCAATTTTATTGTCAATGCAGGGTTTGGAGGTGCCATGCAGCAAAAAATAACAAGTATAGCATCAACAGCCAGCCATAATGCCGGCAGTGCCGGGTGGAATGCAGGAGCGGCCGCAGGGAACCGGGCGGCTGAAACAGGGCACCATATTCTGAACATACCTAAATACTTCAATGAAGGCTATCACGGCAAAGATAGTGATGGCAATAGTCACATGGGCGATAAATTATCAGGCAAATCATAGATCATCTTAAAATCAGATCATGTTTAAACAAATGAAAAATATTGATACGGCATACAGGTATGTACGCAGTGTCACAATGATCGTTATCGCAAGCTGTTTTCTTTTATGTGCATTCGTGCTTTACAAAAGTTATTCTCTTGTTGCACAAACGCAAAACAAGGTTTACATACTTGCCGGTGGTAAAGCATTGGAAGCCTATAGTGCTGACAGGAAAGATAATATTCCTGTTGAAGCCAGGGACCACATAAAAACTTTCCATAAGTTATTCTTTACGCTTGACCCTGACGAAAAGGTGATTCAAGGTAATGTAACTAAAGCACTTTATCTGGCGGACGGTTCGGCCAAACGTGAATACGATAACCTAAAAGAGAGCGGCTATTATTCCGGTATCATAGCAGGCAATATTAGTCAGCAGATCACAGTAGACAGCGTTTCCCTGGATATGAATAGCCAACCCCTGGCCTTTCGTTGTTATGCCACGCAAAATATTATCCGCGCAACAAGCACGGTTTCCCGCAGCCTGATAACAGAGGGACAGCTGCGCAATGTTTCCCGTAGCGACAATAACCCGCACGGCTTCCTAATCGAGCGCTGGAGAACAATAGATAACAGGGATCTGGAAATTAAAAACCGATAGTGTAATGAAAAAATCTGCGAAATATTCAGCTATTAAAGAAAAGTTTTCAGGTTCAATTCTCCGCACACAGAAAGCATGGGCAATCTGGATGGGAAGCCACGTTAATCGTCTTTCCAGGAGAGGTAAGAAAGTAATGTTAGTCCTCTTCATCCTGGTATCGGTAAGCTGGAGCCTCTTTTTAATAATTCGCCAGTCACAACCAGTTATAAATACAGGCAACATCACCAAGCCGGTTCCAATGGATAACAAGGATTCAACAAGTGAGATACAACAATTTAGAATAGATAGACAGTCTGTCAAAGCGAAATGAGCGAAATAATTATGAAAGTGATATGGGTACATCAAAGATGACCGAATAAAGGGCACTTAAGAGTAAATACATTTTAAAGAGTAAGGATTATGGCAGGGGAATATGTGGATAGGATTATTGAAGGTGATTGCCTACAAATTATGCCGGGAATAGCGGATAAAAGTATTGATATGGTACTCTGCGACCTTCCATACGGATGTACACAGAATAAATGGGACACAGTAATTGATCTGCAGGAGCTATGGCTTCAATATAAAAGGATTATTAAGCCAAATGGTGTAATTGCATTGATGGCACAGGGAGCATTTACAGGACATGTGATAACCAGCAATACAGATTGGTTCAAATATAAGATCGCTTGGATCAAATCTAAGTCAACAAATTTTCTGAATGCCAATAAACAACCTCTTAGAAGGCATGAGGATATCTGTATTTTTTACAATAAACAGCCAACTTATCAACCTCAGAAATTGTCGGGCCAACCTTATGATAGAGGCATTCGCAAAGATAACATGTCCGGTACTTATGGAAAATATAATACCTCGCGAATAAATAGTAAAGACGGTTCCAGGTACCCTTATGATATACTCTTTTATGAAGAAGAATTTACCGATTGGATTTACAGTAAGACAGCCCAATACGAAGGCACCTATCACCCCACACAAAAGCCCATAGACCTAGGCCGATGGCTAATTAGGACTTATACACGCCCGGGAGATATTGTTCTGGATAATGCCTGTGGAAGCGGCAGCTTCCTGGTTGCAGCCATTTTGGAACAACGTCATTTTATCGGCATTGAAAAAAATGACAGGTCATACCATTTTAACCAGTCAGTAAACTTTATCGACATATGCAATAGGCGTGTGAAAGACGCCTTGCGTCAAAGAGGTTCAACCTTACAACTATTTAAAACTATTGATAACAAAAAATAAAATTATGGAAAAACAAACTCAATCCCCCCAAATGAAAAGGCAACGTAAATTCTATATGATTTTGCCATGCCTGGCTTTACCCTTCCTCACCCTCTTATTCTGGTCATTAGGAGGAGGAAATGTAAATGGAACTACTACCCCAAGTAATAAGAAAGGGTTAAATCTGGAACTACCGGATGCCAGTTTCGAAAAGGAGAAGCCCTTGGATAAGATGAGCTATTACGACCATGCAGCATCTGACTCGGCCAAGCTAAAAGAACTAATGAAGAATGACCCTTATTACAATCAGCAGGGCTCTCATCTACCAGGTGGCAGCGATGCCGACTTTTCCTTCGATACTAAAAAGGATTTCAGTTTAGATTACAGTCATAATGGCTACCGCGACCCTAATGAAGCAAAAGTTTATCAGAAACTAGAGCAACTTAATGCTGCCATGAATAATCCGCCATATGAAAATGAAGGTTACAAAAATCGGTACAGTCAAGAACCGGCACCGGATTTAGCCACCATAAACAAGTTGGAGCAAATGATGACAATGAATCAAAATAGCCGGCCTGATCCCGAAATGCAACAGATCAACAGTCTTATGGAAAGCATATTGGACCTTCAACATCCGGAACGTGTACAAGAAAAACTTCGGAAAACTTCGGAATTAAAGAAGGGACAGGTATATGCCATTTCAAAAGGTAGAGCAAAAGACCCGGTAACTACCCTGAAACCTGAAAATAGCGACGCAGATCAGAAGAATGGTTTTTATTCCTTTAATACAACTCTTTTGCCGGATGATTCCCAAAACGCTGTATCCGCAGTGGTCCATGAGAACCAGACAATTGTCAATGGTTCTACTGTAAAGCTAAGGCTCACGGATGATATCTATGTGAATGGGGTACTTATACCTAAAGATAATTTTATCTATGGCCTGGCATCCCTGAACGGTGAAAGGCTTATTATACAAATAGATGGTATCCGGTATCATAATTCTCTTTATCCGGTTTCCCTGTCTGTATATGATCTTGATGGATTAGATGGCATTTATATTCCCGGAGCAATCAGCCGAGACGTCAGCAAATCATCGGCAGACCGGTCAATGCAGAACATAGGCATTGCAACACTTGACCCATCTCTGGGTGTCCAGGCAGCGGGTGCGGGTATTGAAGCTGCCAAGAGCCTTCTCAGCAAAAAAATAAAGCAGGTCAAAGTAATGGTCAAGGCCGGCTACCAGGTTCTGCTCAAAGACGAGAAGCAAAAGCAGGAGAATTAAACATCAATTAATAAAATATCAATCATTAAAATTCCAAGTGTATGAAAAAGATTAGTGCAGTAGTGATAACAGGAATTTTCCTTTTATGCATCAATACGATTAATGTTTTTGCTCAAATCAAGATCGGCAAAACAGAAACAACCATAATTACTCCACAGTATGTATCCATTGGTTTTAGTAAAACAACCAACCTCATATTCCCATATCCCATTAAAAGCATTGACCGTGGCAGTCAGGATATACTGGTGCAAAAAGCGATTGGTGTAGAGAATATTCTTCAGGTGAAGGCAGGCAAACCGAACTTTAAAGAAACGAATCTGACTATAGTTACATCGGACGGGAGCCTTTACTCCTACCTGCTTAGTTATACCGAAAGGCCGGTTAGTTTAAACATCCGCGTATCAAATACCAATGCTTCACCTGAGCCGCTGGCAGTGTTTACTAAAGATGCCACTACCGGCGAAATTGAACGGACTGCGGAAATAGTTTCTGAAAAGAAAAGGATAAATAAAGGAATTGCAGATAGCAAGCATGATGTGATGATGGCAGTTAAAGGCATATATGTACACAATGATGTACTATACTTTCAGATAGCCCTTCAGAATACTTCCGGAATTAACTACGATGTGAATATGCTTCGTTTTTTTATCCGTGATCAGAAAAAATCTAAACGTACAGCTTCCCAGGAACTGGAAATTCAACCGGCCTATAAATACGGAAATACAGATGTTATCAGAGCCAACTCTGAACAAGTCATTGTAGTTGCATTGCCCAAATTCACCATTCCTGACAAGAAATATATGGTAGTTCAGCTCATGGAAAAAAATGACGGTAGACATCTGGAGTTTAAAGTAGGCAACAGAACTATTATAAGGGCGAAAGCTCTTTAGAATGTATTTCTATGAAAATTCATCCTAATGATTTTGAAGATATACTTCTGGACATCAAAAAGCAACGATGGGATCATAGAAACGAGTTCGTCACCTTTTTAGATAACACCGCCATAGGGCGTGAGGATCTTGTTGGTTTTCCGTCCGCGTATGAAGCACAGGAATTCTGTTATGAAAACTCAACTGATTATGACCAGTATTCCTACTTGTCAACCCGGTCAGTTTATCGGGCAATGAGTGAAGCACTTCAGAATAAAAGCCTGATGGTAGAAAGTAACGGACTGATTGACATAGGTGCGATGGTAAGCGCATACTATATCCGCTTAGAACAACAATTACCCATTATAAATAATAATATCATGAACGAGAAAAATTTTGATTACCTCAAAGATCAGGTAAAGTTTACTGGCTTCGGAGAAAGCCTTGAGAATGCACTAAAGGAAAATCTGCAAAAGCAGCAACCCGAGTTTAGTTTGGAGCACAAACACGAGTTTGGTAAGGATCAGACTTCTGCAGTGTTGCATTTTAAGCGCTCAGACACGACGGACAATTATTTCTTTAATGGCTATGACATTAGCTTAAAGAAGGAAGGAATAGACGAGGCTATCAAACAAAACTTTTACATCGGGAAAGAGAATAATTTCACTTTTAAAGAAGCTTACAATCTGTTAAGCGGCAGGGCAGTCAATAAAGACCTGGTTAACCGTGAGAGCCAATCTTACAATGCCTGGGTTCAGCTTAATTTCAAGGAAACTGAAGAGAGCGGGAATTTCAAAAAGCAATATTTTAATGAGCGGTATGGCTACAATCTGGAAGATGCGCTATCAAAATACCCAATCAAAGAACTATCCAATAATGTCGATAAAGAAAAGCTGATAGAATCCTTGCAAAAAGGTAATCGTCAAACAGTGACCTTCATCGTTGACGGCAATGAACAAAAGCGGTTTATAGAGGCCAGCCCCAAATTCAAATCGATCAATGTTTATGACAGCAATAATCAGCGGATTAAGCAATCCGCTAAAGAGGGCCAGTCTGAGTCCGAAGGGCAGGGTAAAAAGCAGTCAGCTAAAGAAAACCAGTCCCAGGATAGTGGAGATGATGGCAAGCCTGCCAGAAAAAACAACAGGAAGAAAAAGCAGGGAATATCGTAAACACCAAAATGCGATATGAAGCGTGTAACAATGTGAATGAACACCATAGCGTAACCGGAAAGAGCATTTAGAACTCTTCTCCGGAACGCTTCATATTTGCAAAAGATTTCTGGAAGCATAAAGTGAAGTAGTGATACTTGCTGGCAAGCCTAATGATAAGTGAAAGGGATTAGAGATGTTAGAACAGACTCAACAGTTATCTGAGTTTTTTAGGGCAATTGAACAGGATGGCAGAATTAGTCCAATGCATATAAGTATATATACGGCCCTCCTTCACTATCATACCGAGCATAAATTGCAAAGCCCTATAGCTGTCTTCAGCTTCGAAATCATGAAAATAGCAAAGATTTCTACAAGATCCACCTACTATAAAGGCATAAAGGACTTAAATGATTTCGGCTATATACTATTTCAATCTACACGCAAAAGGAATCAAGGCAGTAAAATATTCCTAATTAGTAAACAAGGTGTGTAATACTATTAAAATTTAATCTAAGGCGATGAGTGTAGAAGTGCTTACAAAGGAAGATTTGCAGGTATTCAGAGTTCAACTACTGGATGATCTGCAAAGGCTATTTGCAAAAGAGCAAATTACAGAGGAGAAAACAGAGTGGTTAAAAAGCAGAGAAGTACGTAAGATTTTAAAAGTATCTCCGGGCACACTACAAAACCTTCGTATTGCTGGAAACCTGCATCCTAAAAAGATTGGCGGTTCCTGGTATTACAACATGGCGGAGTTAAATAGACTATTTGCAAGTGAAAGATAATGAATGTGGATTTAAACAAATTCAAACCGTACCTAATATCCTTTTCAAAGGATGAGCGGATAACAGTCTGGCATATGGCTGTAATATTTGGCATAATACAGCTTGCAACGAACGGCAACTCGAAATC
This sequence comes from Pedobacter sp., assembly GCA_036399495.1. GTDB lineage: Bacteria > Bacteroidota > Bacteroidia > Sphingobacteriales > Sphingobacteriaceae > Paradesertivirga. The sequence continues at coordinate 20,983 of DASWMZ010000132.1, read as the reverse complement.
TCCAATTTTCATTTCACGAAAAAAGGTGATGGAGCTTTCTCATATAAACAGTTTTGTGACCTATCATAAATGTATAAAGGACTTGCAGCAATACGGATATATTGAATATGCTCCATCTTATCATCCCGCTTTAGGCAGTAAGGTTTACTTACTATAGCAAGCATTGCCATCATAAGAATCTCCAAATATTCTTATAAAATTGGTGCATAATCTAAATCCTCTTTCGTTTTTAACCCATATTGTATATATTTGCAGCATTGAAACGTACTTGTTTTACGATTGATGTGTTCTTTTTTTGCGGGCTGATTTTACTTTAGTTGTATTACTAAATACTTGGAATTGCTAAAGCAATCTGATAGATAAAAATAGAAAGATAGCGTCATTCGTGGCAATCATTTTATAGGAGAGTTTAAAGTGTTGATTTACAGGTTCAATTGAATTAAGGTTCAATTCCCTCTCTCTCCGCAATAAATGTTGTAAATCAGTTAGTTACAACGAAACCATACAAAATTACATGCAATAAAAGCCCAATAAGATGATTATAGGGCTTTGTTGTTTTCATTGGCGCCTCCCCCCTTTCTCTCAAGGGTTGAAAATGCGACCTTTAGTATCAACACTTAAAATAGCGTTAGGTATCGTCTATTCTGCGCCTAATAGAAATATTGGTTGGTAAAGGAAGAGGTAGATATAAGGTGAATAACCTTCCTTGTATCTAATAACCAACAGCCTAAGGAACTATCGCACGATCAGTAAAATTGCTGTCTATTTAAAGGGAAGCGAACCACGGTACAGTTATCATCACGCAAATTTTTAATGACTTGTGTTGGTCACCTCTTACCCATTAGGAATCCTTTTATGCGTTTATTTAATAATGCCAAAAGAAACCTTCAGGAATTGGGACAATTTCTCGCAGGGTGCTTATGATTATCGGTTATGGAATATAGCGTACCAACAAGGAAAGTATCTGCTGAAATGTCAAAGCATCAAGTACACCTTTAAAGCCGTACCCGCCCTGCAGCAACCTCATCTCCCCGCCGCATGCAAGATTTTGTTCAAATTGCGGGCGAGAACAACAAGTACAGGGAAACAAGACTAAGCATTTATACCAAGGTCCATTTACCTCCTGATAATCCTGAAGTTAAGAAGGCGAAATTAATTCGATTACTTCTGCGTGTTCAAAAAGCTAACCAGATCCCTTATCTCTTTTTTGCTTAAAAGCAAATGCATTGGTGGCATACTCGAGCCTGATTGCGTGCTTTTAGCAATTTCGCTCTTCTTGATCAGTGTGTCTATACCTTTGCTTGATTTGATGACCGTTCCTGCTGATGTTTCCTTCTGCAGAATACCGACTATTTTCCTACCGTTTTTAAGCTCAAGGTTGACCGTTCCAAAACCAGGTGCAATACGTGCACTTGGAGTGATCAAGGCTTCCAAAATTTGCTTTTGCGATAATCGGGATGCGACGCCGTTTAGTCGAGGACCCGCATTACCTCCCATATCGTCGTAAGAGTGACATCTTAAGCATTGGGCGGTTTGATTACTGAAGAAAACTTCTCTTCCGCGGTCTGCACTACCACCAGTTAAGGTTCCCTGGTATTTCAAAAACAGGGAGTCGGGACCGGTATAGCGACTGACCTCTTCATATCGCTTCTTAAGATCTGCAGAACCCAATTTAGCGATGGCTTCTTCCAACTCAACATCGACTTCGGGCGCCAGGCTTCCTTTTTTCTTTTGCGAGAGCAGGTTCTCAAATATTTTTTGCGTGTAGTTCAAAGGTAAGGCACCAAGCGTTATCACAGCGGCTTGCTTTTCTTCTGGAGTCCGCGTTTCAATTACCTTAGCAAGCAAGCTCGCGGTTTCAGGTTTAGGCATGTTTGATTTTGCCAGGAGGTTGAGTGCGACAATTCGTACTGATTTATCCTGATCGGCCAAACCGAGCTTAATGGCGTCATTAAGTGTTGTGTGTTTTAGGTTGGCTAAAGCGTTTAACGCCTCTACCCTAACATTCGCGTTTTTATCAGCCTTAAGACGTGAAAACAGCTCCCCGGCTGCAGACGAAACTTTAAGCATGTTTAGAGCTTTTACTGCTTGCAACCTGATTCCATCGGCCGGATGTGACGCCAATTTTGTAAGCGGCGCCGCTGATACCTTTGTTACTGTCTGCAAATCTCTCTTTATAGCTCCACGGTACCGGCCGTCTACACGGTCCAATACAGAAGGATTGGCCCAGGTGGCAAGTGCATCGAGGGCCTCGCTACGCATTGCAACGGGTGCCTTTTCATTCTGGGCGTAGCCAAGCAGGTTTTGCATCGCCTTATCAGTTCCCGCCTCAAGATTTGCGTTGATACTGCGCCTTATCAGTGGCTCATTTGTGAAGGACGTTTTTGTTAACAAATCTGCTAATGCAGGAAGGGCCTTTGCAATATTCAAATCGTCGTTTATAGCTCTTGCAGCTTCCGTTACAATAAATTCGTCTTGGTCGTTTAGAAACGTAGCAACACCGGAATTCGACATTCTGCGTAAGGCAACTACTGCTGCTATTCTAACAGCTTTAGACTTATCGCGCGAAAGCGCCACCACAGGTGCAGGCTTCCCTATTCGAGCCAGCGCAAGACTTCCGGCATGGCGCAGATACACATCCTGGTCGTTATTTGCGCGAATCATATCGATAATAGGATTGATAGCCTGTTGATACGCAATTTTGCCCAGAGCCTCAGCTGCAAAGAACCGAACCCTTGCATTTGCATGCTTAAGCATGGGTACTAAGCTTGGACCGGCAGATGTTTCTTTAACATCGCCAAGCCATCTGGCAGCCTGCGCTGCAATTTCAGCGTCTGTATCTTTTAGCAAAGGCAATAAAAGGCCGGCGTGTTCCTTATCTTTTCGTGCAAGCTGAGTAATTCCCCAAATTGCATGAACACGCGCAAGCTGATGCTTTTTATCCTTAATCGTTTGTTCGAATATTTCCAGACCGTCATCTCCCCGAGACACTAATTCAAACTGGCTTTTCTGACGTACCCGTTTATCCTCGTGACGTAGCAGCTGACTTAGCTTGCTTTCAGGATATTTCGTGAAATCATCCCCAATTAATTGTTGTGTTTGTTTCCTGATTTGATTCGCACCACCGGCAACGTCTATCTTCCAAACTCTTCCATAATTTTTTGTACCCCAACCATTAATCCAGTCTGCCATATACATCGCGCCATCGGGGCCAAAGTCGATGCCTGTTGCCAATATGCCTCTCACGAAATTCTTTGTCTCAGATAATTCGAACGAGGCACCTTTCGGTTTTAATTTGAAAGCATGGATGCCAGATGTTGACGGATTACCATTAAACTCTCCCACGAAAAAGTTATTTTTCCATTGTGGCCCAAGTGCTGTACCCGGATTATATAGCATCCCTGTAGGACCGCTGATATAATTAGCAAGAGGGGGCAAGAAATAAGCTGCCTGCCCTTCAAATCGTGGCTTATACATCTTCTCATCCATCCATACTTTATATGTGTTGTTGGTCTTGTCTCTGTACTTCCCAAACTGCCAATTTGTTCTCCAGCCAATATCGGCACCATCTACTATGTAAACCAAACGCTCATTCTCTCCTGGGTGGTCGCCATCATTATCAACGCTGATCATGTTTCCGTAATCGTCAAACACGAACTCGTGTACGTTGCGGTTTCCGTAAGCAAAAACTTCAAAGTCACTACCATCTGCGTTTGACCGCACAACCACACCGCTGTTCGGGTATTCGTGGACTTTCCCATCAGGGCTCTTACCGTTAAAACCGATATCGCCGATCTGCCAATACACTTTTCCATCCGGACCCATTTCGAGCCCAGACATGCCGTGGCCGCTAAACCCAACGTGAATTCCATATCCAGATGATATAGCTTCTTTCTTTTCAGCATATCCATCGTTATTCTTATCAGTCAACCTCCACATATCCGGCCCAACTCCAAAGAAAACATTATTTCCTTCGGCCATTATTGCACCGGCGGCATCAGTAACCTCCGAATTAAAACCTTCTACCACCAATTGAGAATGATCAGCTATTCCATCCCCAGATTTGTCCTCAAGCCTGTAAACTTGTTCTTTTTCCACGGTCATGTCTCTCCAGTCATGAGATCCGTCGTTATTTAGATCTTTCAGCCAATCGTTTTCCTTCGATCTTTCTGGCGACAGCACTTTTTTAAGAAAAGCTCGCTTATCCTCGATGGTCTTAAGGCTCATTGATTCAATCTCCCAATCCTCATGCGCGCGGATATCGAACTCTGAGTTTTTTTGCCGGTTGGTACGGGAATAATAGAGCCTTCCCTTATCATCCATATCTATAGATACTGGATCCGCTAGTAGTGAATCACTCGCCCATAGCTTTAAAGTGAGTCCTTCTGCCAGTTGAGGAGACACCGAGGATTCGATGGCCCTGGCCTGAGATAGCGCTTGCTCAGGAGCAAGGGTTTTTATTTGAAGGTTTACCTGGTCCTGGCTATTGTCACCACAACCAGAAAATAAAATTCCGGCGCTTATAATGCATGGAAAGCTTTTAGAGAAAGAGAATTTGTACATAAACGAATTTGAGCGCTTAAGTTAGACATTTTGAGCTTTCGCTCGACAAGGTATTCATCATTTTTACATTTGGTACTAGGTTATAGTACCTGTAACCGTTGTATAAAAATCAACATGGTATTCGATTCCAGTTACACCTAATTTTTTGAAAAAACAACTTGATACTCTTTACCAGCGTTTGTTTGGAATGACACCACCCCATCGGCATCTTTTTGAATTTTAACCGTCTCGTTTCCTGAGATAATTTTACTAATCTCTTGCTTTGTCTTTAATTTGCACAAGCCGCCATTATTAGCTCTCAAAACCGCTGCCGTAAGAGCTGAGTTTTGCCAGTTCATGTCGATTTCGTATCCACCTCTGGCACGAAGACCTTTAATAAAACCATCTTTCCATTTCGAGGATAAAGCAGGTAACAAATTGATAAACCCTTCCTGGCTTTGCAATAACATCTCATTAATACCAGCTGCATTCCCAAACACATTATCTATTTGATAAGTACCATGAGCGATGCCAAACAGGTTAGGAAAAAGAAATTCCGACTGCAAATATTTATGATGTCTATACGCTTCTTCGCCCATACCTAGCCTGGCATAACATAGTGCTATCCAGGCACGTCCCCAACCGGTACCTCCTTTTCTATATACATAAGAGTTGTATGCAGGATAGTTGGCTTTTGCACGAATTGTATCGCCGGTTAGACGAGAATCTAACGTCTTCAAGGCGGCTTCAGCGAGTTCGGGCGTTTTGCTCAACGAAATCAGATTATCAGGATACAAACTATAAACATGCGAAATGTGGCGATGTCCTATTTCGGTTTCTTTATAATCTTCAATCCATTCCTGAATGCGGCCAGATTTACTTATTTGAATCGGTATTAGATTCTGGCGTCCTTTAATTACTTTTTCTTCAAGTGCTTTATCAAAGTTAGGCTGTTCCTTTTGTAGAACATTTACTGCTTCCAGGTAATTATCAAACAAATCCATGATGATTTGAATATCCATGGTGGCAGAATAAGTGAGTTGTGTTGGCACACCCTTACTGCTTTCATAAGCATTTTCAGGTGAGTGCGAAGGGTTCGTTCCGAGCTTCCCGGCAAACGGCACTCCCTTCGGCATCTCTATCAAAAAATCCAGCATAAATTCTGATGCGCCTTTTAATTGAGGATAGGTCTTTTCTCGAAGAAACTTTTTATCACCGCTGTACAAATAATGTTCAAAAGAATGCCTTGAGAGCCAAGCTCCACCAACGGGCCATATTCCAACCGCCGCGTGAACAGGTGGTGTATAACCAAACATATCTGACGCATGATGCACTACCCAGCCGTTGGAATTGTAATGTACTTTTGCGGTGCGTTTACCGTGTTTGGCAAGTGTATCAATATAAGTAACCAATGGTATATGACACTCTCCTAGGTTGGCCGCTTCCACAAACCAATAATTCATCTGAAGATTAACATTCGAATGGTAGTCTGATTCCCAGGCAGGTTTTATATGTTGGTTCCATAAACCTTGTAAGTTAGCCGGCAAGTCACCAGGGCGAGAGCATGAGATCATCAGATACCGACTAAATTGATATTGTAAAGTTGACAGATAATCATCGCCGGATGTGTCTTTTTTCGCCATGTCAACCCTTTTGTCTGTAGGAATCGCCAATGCTTTGGCTGCTGATATTTTATTTACGTTAAGCTTAACTCTTCCATAAAGCTTTTGATAATCAAGAATGTGCCTCCTTTTTAATACATCGTATGACTGTTTAGAGGCAGCAGAGATTGCGGCCGAGCAATACTTTTCAGGGTTCCTTCCGTCATAACCAGTAGCCTGAGATATAAACAGTAAAACTTCATCCGCATTGCTAATGAACAACTTATTTCCGTCGACACTTATCTTACCGCCTTTTGCAACCGGAAAAACCTTCGTAGCAAACGTCATCCCCCGATTGATACCTTTTTCATCGAGCACCTTTAAATGTCCTCGCAATATCACCGCTTTATTTTCCACCAGCGAAACCGCATCTTTCTCGCGGTCGAGTGATATTGTGAATGACAGGCTTCCTTTTTTTGATGCTGTTAATCGCATTACGATGATATCATCAGGGTGTGAGGCAAACGTTTCACGGGTATATTGAACGCCTCCTTGCTGATAACGTACGGTTGTTATTGACTGATCTACATTTAAATCACGATAATAATTTGAAAACGGCTTAGTGGCAGAACCTGAAAACTCCATCCAAATATCCCCCATGGTCTGATACGGAGCAACATTCTTCGGAACTCCGAGCATTTTTGACTCGGCTACCACACTTGCGGAGTCTTCTTTGCCTTCAAATAACAGACGGCGGACAAGAGGTAAAGCTGCACCTGCTTGCGGATTGGTTACATCACGATTAAAGCCTGCCCAAAGTGTCTCTTCATTTAGCTGAAGACGCTCGTTCACTACTCCTCCAAATACCATTGCCCCCATTCTTCCATTCCCTATTGGTAACGCTTCAACCCAACCTTTCCCCTTATGGTCATCAAAAGGATTAGTGGTAGCTCCGTTCTTGTAGGGAAGTTTATCGGTGACTGTTGCCGGCTGCTTATACCAAAGAACCATAGGTGCTTGAACATTTTGGGCATAACTATGAATGGTAAAAGCTAAAAAAAGGAGAGCTGATAATATTTGTTTACAGGTCATAATTGGTGTAATATTGAGGTATATAAGTGCACGCTAATTTAACTCTTTTTGGCAAAAATGGAAATGGGGCATCTACACCAATAAAAACAATTTAACGAGATAACAAACCAAATTTATTTTGGAACAAATACTCAATTTAAGTCTAACAGCAGGGTTAATAGAACGACAGAAACAAAAGGAATGACGATGAATAATAAAATTAAAGCCGTTAAAGATAAAGTTGTATTAATTACTTTATGTTGCCTGATGGTTTCTTTTGGTACAAAAGCACAGATTAAGCTTCACTTGCTGGAAGAAACACAAGAAGCTTGCATTGGACCAGGAATGGCTGGTACTGAAGACAATAAATTCGGATGTGAAGGTGGAATTGTTATTAAAGAGCAAGGTATTTATCATTGCTTTACTACCGAAGTATGGGGGAGCCCCAAACTGTCGAAGACAAGGCTTGCACAATGGACTAGCAGCGATGGTGTGCATTTCACACGTATTGGAACTATTGTAAAACCGGAATTAGACACAACTTCAAATGTTTATTATAGGGAACCCTGGACTCCCTACCCTATTTATAATGAAAAGGAAAATCGATGGAACTTATTTTTTACAGGCTACGGAATTGGATCACGAATTGTCAGAGCTGTATCTAAAACTCCTGGACGAAAAGGCTTGAACGGACCATGGGAAAATAAAGAAATTGTTATTGGAGAACAACCTAAAAAAAACCGGCTGCCGGACGCACCATCAGATGGGAACTCCTTTTTTCCGTATCAGGTGGGTGAAAAATGGCTGGCATTTTATGGATTTAGCAATTATTCTCCCAAAACAACACGCAATGATTGGAAATTTCAGGTTGCTTTAGCAGAATCAAAAAGCTTAAATGGACCTTGGAAAATGGTTAACAATGGAAAGCCGGTATTAATGGATGACCGGTTTGTGGAAAATCCAGTTGTTCATAGGCTTGCTCCAAATAAATATATTGCTTTGTACGATGGGGAAACTACGCATGGCATTGCTTATGCAGTTTCGAATGATGGTTTAAACTGGGGGCGCGAAAAAGCACTTTGGTTAACAAGTCCCCCTACTCCCTGGGCTTGGGCTATGCGTACGCCATTAGGACTTGTCCATGAGCATGATGATGTTTATGCACTGTACTATACAGCTTTTGACTATAGCGAAAAAGAGCCACGTGAGAAACCGATTTATCATAACGGCTTTGGTAGAGTTGGAAGACTTTTGGTAAGAGTAGAAATGGAATAATGAAATCTGCTTCAGTTCAGGTTACAGAATAATTCCAATCAAGTAAATGAATATATTTTTTTATAATCTTTTGTTCTCCTCAGTGTCTCCTCCTCCAGGGACTTTGCGGAAACGATTTCTTACAAAGAAACAACCGTACTTCTTTTCAGACTAAATAATGCAGTTTAGAACATATATTATATCTTTGTTGAAGTAAATTATGGCAAAATCATCAGAGACTTTCAATAAAAAAGAAAAAGAGAAAAAAAGGCTAAAGAAGGCTAAGGATAAGCTGGAGAAGGCACAAGATCGCAAGGCCAATGTCACCAAAGGTAAAAGCCTTGAAGAAATGTTCGCCTATGTAGATGAAAACGGTAATATTACCTCTACTCCTCCGGATGCAACTAGGAAAAAGAAAGAATTTAATTCTGAGGATATTCAAATTGCCGTAGCCAGACAAGAAGCTATACCTCATGATACCGTGAGAAAAGGTATAATTAGTATGTTTAATGAGTCCAAAGGCTTCGGTTTCATTAAAGAACTAGAAACTCAGGAAAGCATCTTTTTTCACATCAATGGCCTAATCGACCCGGTAAAAGAAGGGAATAATGTAAGCTTTGAAACAGAGCAGGGACAAAAAGGACTAAACGCAATTAAGGTAAAAAAAGCCTAGTGGTTTGCTTTCGCAGGGTCAATAAAGGATACTCTGCGGGAGAATCAATACATAAGGTTTAACCACTCCATTGTCAAATATTCGAGCACTGTAATAGCTGAAGTAACATACGGGGAGGGGGGACATACTCAGAAGTATTTACAAGCAGACCATGATCGTATATAGTGTTTAATCACTCACCCCTCCTCCAAAATCGTCCTCATAGACCAATTGCCTTTCTAAATTATAAAGCTTTACATAATCGGTTTCACCATTGGTTTTGCTCATAATATTAATACCTACGATAGCCCCCACAGACTTGGTATATTTCACTTTATAAATAAGTTTGTCATTAAGGTAAATATGTACAAATTTATTAACCACCTTCATGCGTGCTTTTTGCCAATTTTGGATATCTGTTCCAAATGGAGTTAAATTTTGGTTATGGCCATCGAGCACTTTTTCACCAAAAGCCATATTTATAAAACCGGCGCATCCGGTAGATAGAAAATGCATTCTTAAATTTCCTTCTGTACCCATCAATGTAAACCACATATCGTAACACATTGATTCTCTCTCTTTGCTATTGTTTCGAAACCTGGTTTCGAATGCCAGATTATCGCCTTTTACATTAAAGTTTCTAATATTGTAATAGGAAAGGAAATAGTAGCCGAAGTCTCTTTTTATATTTTCGGGTATAAAGGAATGGGGGGTATACAATCGCCCGGCAGAGGAAACTGCAGTTGGTGGAAGTATCCATCTGGAATTTTCCTCTTGGGGAGAGGCCATTGTCCAATGCACTTGCCATCCCGAAGTTTCAACAAAAAACCTTGTTGATGCTACAGGTGTACTGTCACTTAATAAATAAGCCGTGTACCATCCTGGTATCAGAGCGGGTGTAAAGCTGCTTTTATCGGACTTTAAGAGCTTTATTTTCTCTATAGACTGTGATAACTTTATCGAAAACTTATTCCCTTCGAGGCCAGACAAATCATGCAGAAATTTAGTGGTATGCGGAGGTTTCCCTAAAGGATTTTCAGCTCTAAAATTGACCGGGCGGGAGACCGCAGGTGTTATAGAGGCCCTGTATTTAGATACCATCATCACACTTATAATGATAAGGGTGAGGAATAAAACGCCGAGATACTTTATTCTATTTTTTTTTCCTTTTTGTTTGGCATTTAACAAAACCGAATCAGCTGTTTTCTCCATTACCGGTTCGATTGTTAATGTCTCCGGCTTTTTATCTTGTAATACAATTTCCGTATGATGATCAGCTTTTTTAGAAGTTACAGAGTTTTGATTTTTAAAATCTTCCCAATCACTATAACCTAAAAATAGTGCCAAGGCATCCTTTGTGTCAGTTCGAGGTTTATAGTGTTTATTCGTTTTGAGTTTCCCGTATAATCGCTCAAGGGTATAGGTGCTCAAATTAACAGAGGATGCTTCAAAAATTAATTTCTTCAAAATCTTAAAGTCTCCGTTAGTCCAGTATTGACTGCTTCCCCGATCGAATTTATGCTCAATCAGCTTAAGGCATTTTGAAATGTATAATCCTTCAGACATTGTAATCGGTTTACTTTAATACAATACCAGAGATGGTACTTCGGCTCTAATTTAATGTATTTCATCATATCTTGTTTAGATACGAAAATCCAAAGATATGTATTACCATTTTGCGAACGAAGCTGATACGATTTAAATTGTGCACAGTTTATGCACAGTTTTGTATTTAAATTCTTGATAATAAATTGGTTAATCAACATTATTTTGTGAATGTTCATTCAAAAAAATGCAGAATATATGCACAGCCGAATTAGTAACTTTTCATACCGGTCCTTATAACTTTGATAGATCAAGTGAGCCGTTCTTAGCCAATTAACCAGCAGGTGTATACATAATCCGTGTCACCAGTACGAATACTAAATTCAGTTAGAAGTTTTGTAGTACAGTAAAGCTGTAAACACTAATAAAAGAGAGGTCTCCAAAAGGCGTCCCTTTTGTGAAAACCAGTTAGAAACCAATTTAATTTTATATATGAATACACTTTTATTTTTGATCAAAAAACGGCTGCGGAGCAAAGTGCTGCTCTTTACGCTATTGTTGTGTGCAGGGTCTTCGGGTGCATGGGCCCAGATTTATGTAGCACCTACGGGGAATGATGCGACCGGCAACGGAACATCCGCTGCTCCTTATCTAAGCATCCAGAAAGCCCATGATGTGGCAAGTCCCGGTGATGTGATAAAGGTAGGACCCGGCCTTTACCGCGAACAGGTAAACGTTACCAAGAACAATATTACGTTTGAGCCTCAAAATGGCCCAGGAACGGTTACTATTGATGGTACGGATCTTATGAGTGGCTGGCAACCGGTATCCGGTGCTTCAGGTGTTTATAAGACATCAGCGATGACCTGGAATTTACTTCCGGTAACTCCATCAAGCGCTGATAGCGAATCCTATGGTGAGAATCAGCTTTTCCAAGATACGAGCATGATTGAGCTGCTTCGCTGGCCGAATCAAATATCTTCGGATGTGGCTATGCCAACGATGGCGAAAGCAACCGGAGCAACGAAAAATGCTGCTGCGAAAACTGTTACTCTTCAAGATCCTAATTTTGACGGGAATCAAATATGGGTAGGTGCCCAAATTTTTATAAACCTTGCTCGTAACGGCATGGACGGTCAAGGCTGGGTTGGAACGGTTGTGGCCGTAGCACCTGGCTCAATTACTTGTAATTATTTTCGCGATCCTCCTGCCGATCCCTTGTCGAGTACCCCTTGGGGAGTCGGAAACAATACCGAATATTATTTGTTTAATCCGGCTCCAGCCAAAATAACTGAGGACAATATAGGAAGTGTGCTGGATGAGGGAGAATGGTATAAAAAGGACGGTGTCTTATACGTAAAAACACGTAGCGGACAGGCGCCAACGGCTACCGGCCAAAATGCGATTTACGCAAAAAGAAGGTATTTTGCCTTTGCGGGAGATGGTATAGCCTCTAATTATACGGTAAGAGACTTTAATCTTTTTGGTTGTTCGGTTACCACTTTTAAGAACACCTCAACAACCCGTAAAAATACGATCACAACTTGCAGCGGTGTTACATTTGAAAATTTGTTCATCAGATACGTATCGCATCAGCTAGCTACTGACAACTGGCAAATGGAGCATACGGGCTGGACCGGAGTGGTACTGAATGGAAGCAACCACGTTCTTAAAAACAGTACCATTAGGTATTCTGCAACCTCTGCCCTCAGTCTTCACGGACACAAGCTCCGGGCAACCGGTAACAAGATTAATAGCACGAACTATATGTGCTCTAATGCCGGTGCCGTCAATACAGGTCGTACACTATCGTACGATCAGGAAATCGATAATAACGTCATCTCCAATACTACTACTCTGGGTATTTATATGATGGCTTTAAAAAACAATGCAAGTTCTCCAAAGGGGACTGCCCGCATACACCATAACACCATCTTTAACTTTATGCTAAGAAGCGGTGATAGCGGTGCCATCGATTTTGCCGGACAGGATTTACAATGGGTACGTATTGACCATAATTATATTTTCTTTACAAATGGCCGCGGTGAACAGCCGGAGGCGCAGGGAATACATGGAATTTACCTCGATTGGGGGCAAATGGTTAATGGTGAACGTTTAATTCGAGCCATTGTTGACCATAACGTAGTAACCGATGTTCCAACTCCCTTGCTGCTGAGTGCAGGAAAGGATGTTGAAGTATACAATAACGTGTTTATTGGCAACGGTGTGGGCGGTAACGGCAACTTTGCAATCGGCAATTACAACGATGAGGGTATTGATGGAGAGAGAAATTCCATCTTTAACAATATTTTAAGTAATCCGCCAAATATAAGTGCTACCACTTATGGGTTTAACCTTGGCAAGGCCATGTACATCAATAATCTTGATAGTGCATCGGTACAAAGCGGTTTAGCTGCTAAGCTTTTCGTTAGTCCGAAATTTGGAACAACTCCTTACAACCAAAGAAGTATTAACGATTTTAAGTTACAAGATAATCCGACTACCCAGACACTTGTAATTGATAAAGGTAATTCGCTGGGATTCTACAGAGACGATGTACCAGCCGGCAAAGTTCCGGATCTTGGTGCATTCGAATGGGGTGGAACTATCACAGATCTTGTAGCTCCACCGCAACCTGCTGAGCCTGCCATTACAAATGTGACAGAGCGAAGTGCCACTATAACCTGGGCAGCAACGCCTGATAATGCTGGCGGAAGCGGTATTGCTTATTATGAGGTTAGCTCCTCCCTGTTTTTAACTAAATTTCTCACGACTACAACCTTCTCAGTTGAGAAACTAACCAGGTCTACCAGCTATTCTATTAGCATGACAGCGGTTGACCGTGCCGGAAATCGTTCGCCAGTAAGAGAATTCGTAGTAAAAACAGCAGACCCGGTTGCTGATGTAACTGTTCCTAAAACTGTTTCTACACCAGCCATTGATGGCAGCAGAGAGACGGCTACTTACACTGGTCCTGTTTCACCGATAGCTGTCCTTGTTGGCGGTACTGCTCCGGCTAGCGATGCAGATTTAAGTGCAAACTGGACAGCTTCCTGGGATGCCGCCAATTTATACCTGCATATTGCCGTAACGGATGATATTCGCAAGGTTGACTCGGAGAGATGGTATGATGACGACAACGTAGAAATTTTCCTTAATGGTGATGGTGTAAGGCCTGATGCCTGGGGTGCCCGCGATTACCAGTTGTTTATCAGCCCTGGAGGCTCCCTTAAACAATGGAAAAACTGGTCGATACAAGACGCTCCTGCCGGTGTTGTAGCACAAACATCCAATGTGGGTACAACGGGTTACAATGTGGAATTAAAAGTGCCTTTTTCAGCACTTGGTATTTCCTCCCCTGCTGAGCTTCAATTTATAGGAATGGAAATAAATATCGGTGATGATGATGGACTGAAGGGAACGACCATTAGCCGAAAAATAGCCTGGAAAAATGAGGCTTATCAGGGACCATCGCGTTTTTCTTTGGCACAGTTGACCGGTGCTACTTTAAGTGACCGTACTGATCCGGTAGGTTCAGGCATTGTTACCGCAAGAGGTGAAGATGCTAAATCTAAGGTTAGTGCTGTAAAAAGAAATGCCTTTGATAATAATCCTGACACGCAGTGGATTGACTCACAGCCAACTTCATGGATTCAGTTTCAGTTTGACGGCACTGAAAGATATGCAGTGTCTAAATATACCGTAACGTCAGCGGCAAGCGATAAAGACAACGTTAAAAAAGCAGTTGAAGCAGATCCTAAAAGCTGGACATTATATGGAACGAATGTAGCCAATGCAACGTTCCCTGCAGATTATGTTGCTCTAGACACGCGTTCCAATATAGCTTTTGCAAGCAGAAAGCAAACTCAAAGCTTTACAATTAATAACACTACAGAGTACAGTGCTTACCGCCTGCAAATTACGGCCAATAATGGTTCTAAAAAAGAAGTTCGGGTGGGTGAAGTCGAATTGTTTGCTCCACCAAGGCCAGTTCCGGTAACCGGGGTTACTTTAACAGGTATGTCGGATACGCTTGACGTCCGAGCCGAGCTAACGCTGACAGCGAGTGTCAGCCCTGCAACTGCTTTCCAAGGAATAACATGGGAAACCAGTGACACAACAGTAGCTACAGTAAACAGTAGCGGTGTAGTAACAACATTAAAAGAAGGGTCGGTTACTATTACAGCAAGATCAGTTCAGGATAGTACTAAAACAGCCACTACTGCCATAGCTGTGGTTCGAGTTGGAGGTCCATTGCTTGATCGTACCGATCCGGTAGGTTCAGGCGTAATCACCGTTAATGGAGAATTCCCTGAATATGGCGGAGGTAAAGAAAACGCCTTCGACAATAGAATGTTAGATGGTGCCTGGGGAGTATTTTCTTCGTCAGGATGGATTCAGTACAAGTTTAGTGCTGACGGCTTGAAGAAATACGCTGTTAAGGAGTACACTATCACTGTAATCAGTGATAATGCGGAAATTGCAGGTAAGGCGGATCCGAAGAACTGGATTTTATACGGTACCAATGCCGCAAACCCGGTTTTCCCGCAGGATTATGTTGCCTTGGACACCCGTAACAATATCATCTTCAACCGGTCCGAGACAAAGACCTTCTTTTTAAGCAATAACACTGAATACAGTGCTTATCGCTTACAAGTTTCGTCCAATAACGGGCATGGGTACATGCTGTTAATAGGAGAAATACAGCTTTTTGCACCAGAGCCTGCTCCGGTTACTCCTCCTGCGGCTAATTTAGTTGATCGTACCGATCCCGTAGGATCTGGTTTGATCACGGTTAATGGAGAATTTCCAGAGTACGGTGGTGGTAAAGAAAATGCCTTTGACAATAAAACTGATGGCGCATGGGGCGTATTTGCTACCTCTGGATGGATTCAGTACAAATTCAGTGCTGACTTGTCTAAGAAATACGCTGTTCAACAGTATACTATTAGTGTAATTGCTGACGCTGAAATTGCCGGCAAGGCCGATCCGAAGAGCTGGACACTATACGGAACCAATGTAGCTAATCCAGTATTCCCGCAAGATTATGTGGCTCTGGATACTCGCACCGGTATAGCCTTTAACCGTTCGGAGAAAAAGACCTTCTCTTTTAGCAACACTACGGAATACAACGCATACCGTCTGGAAGTGACAGCCAATAATGGTCACGGATATATGCTTCTTATTGGAGAAATTGAGTTGTTTGGACCGAACTCCACTACTCCACCAGCTAATGCCACCTGGGTGAAGGTTGATGATAACGCCTCTAACAGCGGTATTGCTTATGGTGCCAACTGGGGCATGTGGGCTGGTAATGGCGGTTATCAGAATACGGAACATTACAGTATGAATCACTCGCAGTTGCCAGAAGCTACATTTAGCTTTACGGGCACTAAAGTCAGATATTACGGCTTTGAGCGCTATGATTTAGGAATAGCCCAGGTTTATCTGGATAACGTTTTGGTTGCTACTGTGGATCTGTTCGGTAATAACGGTAATTTCCAGGTTGATAAATTGCTTTACGAATCTGGAGACTTACCTTATGGACCTCATACAGTGAAGATTAAGAGCACCAATACTAAACATGAATTTAGTCAGGGAGTAGGCATTGTTATTGATGCCTTTGAATACTTTGGTTCATCTGCGACCAATGCTTCAGGAACCGGATCTACTGTAATGGCTGATCGTCGGACGAATTCTTTGGAACTTAATAGTATTAAGGAAGCAAAGAGCATTACTGTATTCCCCAATCCTGTAACGGATGGCTGGTTAAACGTAAGTTTAAATGGAGCAGATGTGAATAACAAAGTTGATGTTACTCTTTCTGATCTATCTGGACGAGTAGTCTACAAAGACAACTTCATCAGCAATGGAATCAGTCAGCGTTTAAACATTGGAGCTTTACAGCAGGGTATATACGTTATTCGTATTACTGGTGCAAATACCAGGTTCAATTCAAAAGTTATTGTAGAATAATTAGCTGTAATAATTAGGATTTGCAAAGGGCTGCCTCTAAAGGGCGGCCCTTTTGCTGTTAAGGTTTTTGGGTTTTCTTCACTAGGTACGGACCTTGTGGATACACTTGCAGGATACCAGATATCAATGTAAATGATTCTAAATGTAAGTAATCGGTTGTATCTGTATTAGGTTTATAAACTCTTGTGGTGTCTTTTGTTTGAACTGTTTTAAAACCTGCAATATAATTTTGGCTGTCAGCATTTTTCTTATCCGAGCCATTCAAATAAAAACAGTAGTAGTGTGATTGATACCAGTATTTTCTCATTTTAATTTGGTTATTAGAGTTTGTATGTTAAAGTTTGACTGCCATTGAACTTGGTTAAGGTGCAGTACTTGTCAATACACACAAGATGAAAGATAAGAATCGCATATTTATAAGTTTAAGCTCCAAATGGTGGATGATACTTTATTTCTGCAAAGTAAGTGAGCGTGGCGCTAATTTCAAGCACCATGCTATTTGCACCAGAGCAATGAACCGTACCGGCAGGAATTAAAAAATGGTCATGCTTTTTGGCGGGAAACCTGTTTAAAACTTATCTGCATCAAACTGAGCTGTTATTTTGGCTTCCCGTAACTCAGAAACCATTTCAGAGAGCGACACACTTGCCCTTAATCCTAAATAAACCTCCTTTTAGTAGAGTCGCGAAGGCACCATCTTCGCCGTAAAGGAATTTGCCCGAGCGGAGTTTATCAAGAGCTTGGTTTTTCATTTCTCGTATTGAGCTTCTTTCATCATTACAAACTGGGTTATAAGTTAATATTCTAACCTCCTGACACAGTTTATTTTACACCCTAAAAAAAAATCCCGGCGCTTGCGCAACCGGGACTTCATAGAACCCTAATTTATTATTCAACCCAGGTTACCCCTTTTTACCCTTAGACTTTTTGTTCTTATTTTGATGGCCTTTGTTTCTGTCATCATCGTACCTATCATCATCGTCTCTATCGCGATCCCTATCATCATCCCTGTCTTTGTATTTTTTATCACGGTCGTTATCATTTCTGTTACGGCCACGTGATCTATCACGCTCATCTATCACACCATCGCTATTCCGATCCCGATCATATCTCCTGTCACGTTCATCTATAACACCATCGTTATTTCTGTCATATCTTCTATCGCGTTCGTCAATTACACCGTCGTTGTTACGATCATATCTTCTGTCGCGCTCATCTATCACACCATCGTTATTACGGTCATATCCTCTGTCACGGATATCAGTGTTTTGGCGATTACCTTTCTTTCTTTGTCCTGGAGGCATTCCATGCGGGTGCTTTCCTTCCCAACCCTTTCTCTTCTCGCCATAACGCTCATCCCTATTTATAGGATTACCATCTCGGTCGCGATAAACTTTTACCTGTCGGTCTTGAACTTCATAATGTCCGGGAATTGTTCTGCCGCCAACTCCGAAAATTCCACCTGTTCTTCTTTCAGGAACCCAAACCCTTTCTTGGCGTGTTTCGTAACGATACTCGCCCTGTTCGTCTCTGCTGGTTTGGGCATTTGATTCTAATGCAAAAAAACTTAATCCTGCAATAATTGCTGTGAATAATATCTTTTTCATGTTCTTAGTGTGTGTGTGTTATATTAAGACATAAGAAAGATCAAATAGTTTAATCCCTTGCAAAGATTGTTTATCAAAGAGGTTATAAGATGACCGCGGAAGTGGAAGGATGTTAAAATATAAGTTGCTGCGACTTAACTTCTTCGCCTAAAAACAAAGCAGCCTTTTGATCGAAATCAGAACAAGACTCGGTGGTAAAGAATTTCCGTTGGGCGTTTTTAGAACACAATGCTTCAACCTCTGGGTGCCGGTGAAGATAATCGGTTAGAGATGCGGCTACCAGTTCGCCCTGGGAAATGATTCTAACGGAAGGGTCAATAAACTGTTTAATTTTATTGATCAAAAGGGGATAATGCGTGCATGCAAGCACCAGCGTGTCAATCTCCGGATTTTGATCAAACAGTCTATCTAAATATTTTTGAACCAGGTAGTCGGTAGCGGGGCTGTCAAGCTCATTATTTTCTACAAGCGGAACCCACATCGGGCATGCTTCCTGAAACACATTAATTTCTGGAAAGAACTTTTCAATTTCGATAACATAAGAGAGGGATGCAACCGTGCCATGTGTTGCAAGAATACCCACATTGCCTGATTTGGTATAATTACCCACAACCTCGGCCGTAGGCCTGATTACCCCCAGTACTTTGTGTAAACTGTTTAAGTTGGATAAATCATTTTGCTGTATACTTCTAAGCGCTTTCGCGGATGCAGTATTACAAGCCAGAATAACCAGACTGCAGCCTAATTCAAACAGTTCCTGAACACATTCCCAGGTGTATTTATAAACAGTTTCAAATGAACGTGTGCCGTAAGGTATACGGGCATTATCGCCCAGATATACATAATCATAGTCAGGGAGTGCCTTTATGATTTCTTTAAAAACCGTTAAACCGCCGTAACCGGAATCGAAAACACCTATAGGTCCGTTTGGCTTAGACATGCAAATACCTAAATCTTAATTTCCTTTTGAGTTGCTTTAATTTTTTCAATCAAAAGCTGGATAATTCCGTCGACCATGCCTACTCTGGGAACAAAGATTTGCTTCACGCCAGCCCATTTCATTACGCTCAGATATATCTCGCAAGCAGGAATGATAACGTCTGCCCTATCCTGGTTTAAACCTAATACTGCAATACGCTCCTTTAATGAAAAACCATTAAGATAATTATACATCTCCTTAAGTTTTATAAAACTCAAAGGCATATTATCCTTTTCTTCAGACATTTTAAAAAGCTTATTGATATTACCCCCAGTTCCTATGCCAATCAGGTTGGGATACAATTTACTGTTAACCCGAATCCATTCCTTTATTTCCGCCCATGATTCATCAGTATCGGCATTATCTAGCATTCTTACTGTACCTATCGGGAAGGACTTAGAGGCCTTAACTTTTCCATCACAAAATACCGAAAGCTCTGTACTACCACCTCCAACATCAATATATAAATAGTTCTTTTTGCGCTCAAGCGTTTGCTCTATATGGCTGGAATAAATGATATTAGCCTCACTTTGACCTTCAACAATCTCCAGGTTAATTCCTGCTTCTTCCTTAATACGCTTAACAAGTTCTGCTCCATTACTGGCTTCCCGCATAGCGGATGTAGCGCAAGCCCGATAATCAGATACTTTATAAACGTCTAACAGATGTTTAAAAGCGGTCATGGTTTTTAGCAGTTCCTCAGATTTCTGAGAAGAGATCTTTTTATCAATAAAAGCATCATCGCCCAGGCGCAGCGGAACACGTATCAAAGTATTTTTTTTAAAAAATGTTTCCTTTCCAGAATCAATAATATCAGCTATCAACAATCTGACAGCGTTTGAGCCTATGTCTATTGCGGCGTATCTCAATTTATTTCTTGTTTTTAAGGTAAGTGTATATATCGGTTTGAGCCCTATAACTTATCTCACCATGTGGTTTATAACGATTATTATTGAACTGATTAATTTCGCGTGCTTTTGTATTATCCCTTAACTGAATATCTATGATTTCCCGAATTTCCCTTCTGATGTTTTCATCGAGTATCGGAAATCCTACTTCTACTCGATGATCGAGGTTACGAGTCATCAAATCTGCGGAAGCTAAGAATATTTTTTCATCCCCGCCATTTGCAAATATCCACACACGGGCATGTTCAAGAAATTTATCAATAATACTGATTACCTCAATATTTTCACTAACCCCCTCAACACCGGGAACAAGGGTGCACATTCCCCTTATTATCAGTTGAATTTTAACTCCTGCAGCGCTTGCGTCATATAATTTTTTAATCATCTGCTCATCCGCCAGACTATTCATTTTCAAAATCATATAAGCATTCTTACCCGCCTTGGCATTATGTATTTCAGTATCTATCAGGGCTTCTATTTTACTTCTGGTTTCTAAAGGTGATACGATGAGGCTTTTATAATCCTTGTAAAATACTTTTTTGTCTAGCCCTTTAAACAGGTGTTTAAGTTCAGCTGTTATTTCTGGATTCGTGGTAAATAAACTGTGATCGCAATAGATCTGTGCCGTTTTTTCGTTGAAATTACCCGTAGCAAGGTTTGCGTAATAGGTTATTTTTCCTTTCTCCTTACGGGTGATGAGACAAATTTTTGAGTGAACTTTATAATCAAGCAAGCCATAATTTACCTGAACCCCTTCTTCTTCAAGTCGCTTTGTCCAGTTGATATTATTCTGTTCATCAAAACGGGCTTTCAATTCCAATAAACAATTTACCCTTTTCCCGTTTCTG
>DASWMZ010000131.1:0-56835 GCA_036399495.1 Pedobacter sp. | reverse complement strand
TTAACTCAAGTTGCTAGTTATACAATAATTTTATTGAGCGTAAAAGCGAAGATGAATAATGTAATTTTAAGCAACCATCCCTTAGCAGTAACTGCATGAAGCTTTCGAAGGAATAACCCTTTGATTTCACTAATTGTAGTTTCTACTCTTTTACGCATATATTCTTTTATAAAGGCAGCACTCACGCTGTCTTTTCTTTTTGCATTTGATTTGCGATGCACCTTTAATGCAATCTGATCAGTTTCCATTAGCTGGTCTTCAATTTCGTAATTGGTATAAGCTGAATCAGCGAATACTTCACTTTCGGCAGGCAACTCTAAAGGTAATTTCTTTAAGGCCAGGGAGTCATGTTCACTGCCGGGAACAAACCCGAATTCAACAGGAATACCATCCTTGGTAATCAGCAGCTGCACTTTTACGCCATAAAAGTATCTCCGCATACTGGTTTGTTTACCATGCCATTGTTTACCTTTTAATAGTTTTGCTTTTGCAATGCGAATATTATCACAAGCGGCTACCGGAAAGGAATCTAATACATAACTCATTTCACAACTAACATACTTGAAATAGTAACCCACCTGCATAAATATAGTATAAACCAACTCGGCCACTGCATGCAATCTTCGGTTAAACCGGCTCTTATCCAGCATACCAGGTATCATTCCTGTCATCTTCATAAACTGCCTTGCTTTATCCTGATGTCCGCCAAAATAAAGTGAAGAAGCCACAGCCGTAGTTATTATTTCGCTGTCGCTTACTCGTCTGCGGCTATCTTCATAATGATTAGACGTTTTCAACAAATCATCTATAAAACAAAATATTCCTATAATTTTATCCCCGGTGAGCATCTCGTGAATTATTTAAGTGTCGTTACTCAAATTTATTCTTTGATGCTCACTTCTTATAGCTTTTTATCTAGCAACTTGGATTATTTAGTCATCCAGCACCCATTCTCTCATTCATTCTTCTCTCATTCATCTACTCCTTCAACTTCAAAATCTCTTTAATATCGCCAATAATCTTATTCGCCAGATTAGTTGCTACGGTTTCAGAATCACCTTCAGAATATATCCGAATTATCGGCTCAGTATTCGATCTTCGCAAATGAACCCATTGTTTATCAAATTCAATTTTCAAACCATCGATAGTTGAGTGAGGCTGCTTCTCGTATTTCTTTTCTACCTTTTTAAGTAAAGCATCAATATCCATTTCCGGGGTGAGCGTTATTTTATTTTTGGAAATAAAATAGCCGGGATAGGAGCTTCTCAAAAGAGAGATGGATTTACCGAATTTGGCCAAATGCGTTAAAAACAATGCGATCCCGACCAAGGCATCTCTTCCGTAATGGGATTCCGGATAGATCACACCTCCGTTTCCTTCGCCACCAATTACAGCGTTGGTTTCTTTCATTTTGTTCACTACGTTCACCTCTCCTACTGCAGCAGCATTATATTGGTTACCCGATGCTTCCGTAACATCGCGTAAAGCACGGGTAGATGACAGATTAGAAACTGTGTTTCCGGGGGTATTTTTTAATACATAATCGGATACAGCAACTAACGTATACTCTTCACCAAACATACTGCCGTCTTCACATACAAAACATAACCGATCAACATCCGGGTCAACCGCGATACCTAAATCAGCATTTTTAGTAAGAACTTCCTGCGAAAGCGCCACTAGATTTTCAGGCAAAGGTTCCGGGTTGTGCGGGAAATGACCATCGGGGGTGCAATACAGTTCATACACGGTTTCAACACCTAACGCCTTCAACAAAGCAGGAACAAAAATTCCGCCGCTGGAATTAACACAATCGATTGCTACTTTGAAATTTGCTTTTCGTATTGCTTCCACATCAACAAGCTTAAGAGCAAGTATTTTTTCGATATGTTTTTCCAGATAAGAATCATCTAGAGTAATCTTACCTAAATTATTCACGTCAGCGAATGACATGTCGAGTTGCTCAGCAAGTTCCAACACCTCTTTTCCATCCACCTCGCTGATAAATTCACCATGCTGATTTAGCAGTTTCAATGCATTCCATTGCTTCGGATTATGACTTGCCGTTATGATGATTCCGCCACCGGCTGCTTCATCTGGCACTGCTACTTCAACAGTTGGCGTGGTGGAAAGACCAAGATCGACCACATCAATTCCAATGCTTTGCAAAGTTCCGGCAATTAAATTCCTAACCATTTCGCCAGAAATGCGGGCATCACGACCAATTACGATCTTCTTTTTTCCGCTTTTTTGCGCAGTCCATCTTCCAAAAGCCGCTGTGAATTTTAAAATATCAACAGGAGTTAATCCGTTTCCTGGAGTTCCGCCAATTATACCTCTAATGCCTGAAATTGATTTTATGAGAGTCACTTATTTTGTATTTAGGAGGTCAAAAATAGCAATATAAAGAGCAACGCCCAACCTTAAAAGCACTTCAAAAGCTTATTTATATATATTTGCAAGCTTTAAATTTTATACATGGCTGTTAAGTGGTACCAAAACTGGTTCAATTCGCCTTATTATCATATCCTATACCATCAGCGCAACGACGCGGAAGCCGAATTCTTTATTGATAATTTATGCAGTCATTTAAAGCCGGAATCAGATGCCCGCATGCTTGACATTGCTTGCGGTAAAGGGCGCCACGCTATTTACCTGAACGAAAAAGGTTATGATGTAACCGGTATCGATCTGTCATTTTCAAGCATAAAATATGCTAAGCAGTTCGAGAATGAAAAGCTTAGGTTTTATCAGCACGACATGAGAAACTTACTCTTTATCAACTACTTCGATTACGCACTAAACCTGTTTACGAGTTTCGGGTACTTTGAAAACGACCGGGATAATATCAATGCGCTAAAATCTTTCAGAAAATCTTTAAGTAGAAATGGTGTATTGGTTCTTGATTATTTTAATAGCCATAAAATTCTGAAGAACCTGGTTGAACGCGAAATAAAGACGATAGATGGGATAGATTTCAACATCAGCAAAAGCATTGAACAAGGCAGAATAATAAAGTCGATTCAGTTTGAAGATAAAAACCGAAAACATAAATTTAAAGAGGATGTGAAGGCCTACTCACTCTCAGATTTCGAACGGCTGTTTAAGCTAAGTGGTTTCAAAATTCGTGAGTACTTTGGCAGCCACTCCCTTGAACCGTTCAACGAAAACCAATCAGATCGTCTCATTTTTATTTGCAGCAAAGCTGATGTTTGAGTCCTTATTACAGTTTGACGAGCAGTTATTCTTTGCTATTAACAAAGGCTTGTCAAATCCTTTCTTCGACTGGATAATGCCCTATATTAGAAACCGATATTTCTGGGCACCCGTTTATTTATTTTTAATTGTGTTCTTGCCCCGTAATTATGGCAAATCAGGCTGGGTATGCCTTCTGTTTCTTTTACTCACATTTGCTGTAGCTGATTTCTTTTCCGCATCGGTAATAAAACCGGCTGTACAACGACTTCGTCCCTGCAATAACATCACATTGAAAGGTGAAGTGGATGCTCGTGTTGGCTGCGGTGTAGGCTTTAGTTTTCCTTCTACACATGCAACGAATCATTTTGCTATCGCCATGTTTCTTGTAAGCACGTTTTATAGCCGCTGGCGGATGATTGCGCCTATTGCATTTATATGGGCTTTCAGCATTATTTTCGCACAGGTCTATGTCGGCGTCCATTTCCCCTCTGATGTACTAAGTGGTGCATTCCTGGGCTGCATCATCGGATATATAAACAGCACATTGTTTTTAACTCTCAAAATCAACTCCGAATGGAAAGCTGGAAACTGATCTTATTATTCTTAAGTTGTTTTCTGGGTGGTATGGCAATCTTTTTATTTAAGAAAGATAACACACAACGCTTAAAATTAATCCTCTCTTTTAGTGGGGCGTACTTATTTGCGATCACTATTTTGCACCTTATACCAGAAGTTTATCATCAGGGCGATCACAGCATAGGTTTGTATGTGCTGGGTGGGTTCTTATTTCAGATCTTATTGGAACAATTCTCTGA
This sequence comes from Pedobacter sp., assembly GCA_036399495.1. GTDB lineage: Bacteria > Bacteroidota > Bacteroidia > Sphingobacteriales > Sphingobacteriaceae > Paradesertivirga. The sequence goes on along the minus strand of DASWMZ010000131.1, from coordinate 52,822 downwards.
AGGGATCGAGCATGGCCATATTCATAAGCACCATCACGACCATTATGTATTTCCTTATGGGATAATGTTCAGTTTGTGTTTACATGCATTTCTGGAAGGGATGCCGCTTGCCCAGGGACATCAAAACGAGCTCTTTTTTGGTATCGGATTACATCATATTCCGGCATCTTTCGCTTTAGCCAGCGTGTTGATGCAAAACAAGATTTCGAAAAATTCGATCATTGTATTGCTTATCCTTTTTTCGACCATGTCGCCTCTCGGATATCTTTTAAGTGAAGCTTTGAGCCAGGGTTCGATCGGAAACTTAAATGATTATTTCGATAAAATTATGGGCGTTGTAATCGGGATCTTTTTGCATATTTCTACAACCATCTTATTTGAATCGAGTGTAGATCATCATTTCAATATAAGAAAACTTGCTGCTGTGCTGGCAGGTATTGGAATTGCGTTGTTAAACTTTTTGATAGCTTAACTAGAAAACCGCGGATCAGCCCCGAAGCTTATCCAAAAGGAAGTTCAATTGTTTTGCTTCTGCTTCAGATAGATTAGCTTTCAAAACATCAATTGGTGTAATCACCGGATCAAGCTTTTTAAGCACTTCAAGTCCTTTTTCATTGATCACAATATCTACTGCTCTTCTGTCTCTTTGATTAATACACCGCGTAACTAAACCTTTCTGAACCAAGCGTTCTACAATACGGGAGGCATCAGACATTTTATCGAGCATCCGATCTTTGAGCAAGTTGATGGTAGCTGGCCCAGGATACTGCCCGCGCAAAATTCTTAAAATATTGAATTGCTGAAGAGTAACACGCTCTTTGCTTAAACGGGATTTTAAAATATCACTTATCCACCCATACGTGTACAGCATGTTGACAACGGTTTTATGGTACTCGTTCTCAAACTTGGTTTGTACTTCTTTTTCCAGTTCCATTGAAAGGTTAAAATTATAATTCCATTTTTGCGCTTTTTGTTTGCTGTTTTTGGTTGGCTTGGTATTGCCATGGACAATGGCGGCAACCGTTCTTGCAGCAATATCCGCGCTTTAAATGGTAGTGCTTTGTAAAAACCAAAAATCCATTCTCAAAGTAATACTCGGCTTCTTCTTTCATCAATTCAAAATCTTAACAGGCAGTTTACCTTCAAAATAGCTTTTTAAATGCGATCCATCACCATGTAAGGTCCAGATCTCCTTTGGATTTACCTTTTCAATTGTTTTTATCAGGTCGTTCCAATCCGCATGATCAGAAATATACAACTCCAAATCGTTTTGGTATTGCAGCCTTTTCCACCCAGAAGCAAAGACACGTAATACGTTTTTGGCTCTGAAATAACTTTCAAAAGTAAGCGGCGGAACGAGATAGACAAATCCTTGATCCGGGGATTTCATTAATTTCCGGTTATAAGGCTCGTACTTTCCAGGATGATAAGAAAATTGCTCATATATCTTCGTGATCGGAAGCATAGAATGATGAAGCAATACCGTCCGCTGTGGGCAATATTTATTGAGCAAGCTTATCAAACGCTGGCTCTTACCAAGAGAATAGGCACCCAATAGAACATTATGATTTGAACTATTCAGCTTTTTTATTTCTTCCGGAACATCAGGATGAATTACGGAAGGATCTGCAAAGGTTGTTTCCGTAATCAAGACATCTGCTTCAATTAATTCCAGCCGTTCGCAGGTATCATCCTCCTGTACTTTAAAATCTCCGGTATAAAGATATCTCACACCTCTGTATTCCATCAAAACTAAAGCTGAACCAAGGATGTGCCCTGCCGGATAAAAGGTAATCGCGACGTCTTTTAACTTAAATTGCTTCTTATAATCAAACCTGAAAAACGCTTTACCGGCATTCTTTTTTAAACGCAACTGCATTATCGCTTGTGTAGCCGCTGTACAATATACATTTAGGTTGCTCCCTGTAGCATGGTCGCCGTGTGCATGAGATATGACCGCATTTTCGGCAGGTTGTTTCGGATCGAGATAAAAGTCACCGTACATACAATACAAACCTTTATCATCAAAGGCCAAAAAATCAGTTAGAATCATTTGAGCCCAACAACTTTAAGAAATTCTGATGCAAATTCAGCACCTGCGGGATGAGAAATTCCTGCTCATTATTTTGAAGGATATAATCAGATAATCTTTCCTTTTCGGAATCGTCTAATTGCTTAGCCATTCGTTTCAATATATCCGCTTCTGTAATTAAATCCCGCTGAATAACACGTTTTATTTTTAGATCATGTGGCGATTTAACTAAAATGGTTGCATCGCAATCTTTATAGGAGCCGCTTTCAAAAAGCAGCGCTGCTTCCTTAATAACATACGGCGCGGTTTGTCTATCAACCCATTTATCGAAGGCCCTAAATACAGCCGGGTGAACCAGTGAATTAAGTTCGCCCAATAAAGAATCGTTATTAAAAACGAGCTTTGCCAACTTACTACGATTCAAAGTTCCATCAGTATTATAGATATCAGCGCCAAAAGCTGCTTTCACGTCGTCAATTAATTTTTCATCGCTACTCATAATCTCCCTTGCCTCCAAATCGGCATAAAAAACAGGGACCTTTTGAAGTTCAAAAATTTTGCAGACGGTAGTTTTCCCGCTTCCAATGCCGCCGGTTATGCCTACTTTAAACATTATTCTTTGACAAGGAAATCAACGGTTTGTGGATCGATTTTAACCAGTTTACAGAAGGCAGGAAACTTCCTCATTTCGACAGGTAATTGAGAATATTTATTCTTCATCCATTTATCCAAATCCACGGTAACACTTAACGAGTCGCGCTCAATTTTAGAATAATTGCCTAGTGCCGTTAACAAAGTTATAGTTGCCTTTTCAGGGATGATCTTAATTTCGCGTCCTGGATTATTTAGTATTTCAATCGGTATTTCAAAAACCTTCTCGGTGAACTCATCAACAGGAACGATGACTTTTACAAATTTAGGATAGACATCAACGTTGTTTTTAACACCTTTTTGAAAACTTACTCTCCTGCTTATCGTGCTATTGATATCGCTAAGCGACAGACTGTCTGTTTGCCAGAAATCAATGCCAATTAAATCTTCGGCGGCACCTGTTACCAGTATATTAGACGGCTCCATTCTTATGGGACCGCTTATCCCATAGTATTTCTGAAAAGACAGCTTATACAATAATTTAACAGGAACTCGTTTTGTTACCCTACGGGTGAAATCGAAGAATAAGGTATCCGGAAACACCGAAACCACTTTTTGATTGGTGGCAAACTGTGTGTTTATTTGAAGCAGCTGATTGGAAACAGTAATATAGTTTTGATTATTGAGAGGTTTCAGGCTCACGTCAACAATCTTAGGCCGAAGTTTCAATTTTGAGAAGAGTAATTGCCAGCCGGTACCTCGCACACTTAAAGTAACGGTATCATCTTGTAAAGGGTGATAAGCTTTATGCAAGGGGGGATTAATGAAGTTAAGTTTAGAATTGACTTTATAATCGTATTCTTTTGATAAAGCGAAAAATAACCAGCAAAAAACAGCGAGCAGTAAACAGCTTAAAAAAACTGATACTCTGCGCCTCTCTATGCGGTTAAGTGATATTATCGGCATTATCTGATTTTGAACCTAAATTACAATATCTATATAACAAAACCCTTCATGAGTACAACCTCGTAAATGGAGGATGAAAGTATTTTGAAGGTTCTTTGTAGCCTTTTAAACAATAGATTTTCACAAAAAATGCCGCTCTTGCGGAGCGGCACCTAAAAAATCTTATTACTAGGCTTTAGTGGCTGCCGGTTTTGAAGCATCCAAAGAAACTGCCGATTTATCGAACCTTATCTTAGTACCACCTTCTACCTCCAGCACCATTGTAGTATCATTAATATCTGAGATTCTGCCATGAATACCGGCAGTGGTAACCACCTTATCGCCTTTTTTAAGTGCCTCTACAAATTTCTTTTGCTCTTTAGCTTTGTTCATTTGCGGCCTTATCATAAAGAAATAAAACACAATGACAATTAATATCATTGGAATAAAACTTGTAAGATTTGAACCACCCATTTGCAATAAAATATTTGCTACCATCTGTCTCTGTTTATAATTTAATTATTGTTTGATTATTTGGCTTTAACCTCGCCCGTTATATAAATCTCGGTAAGTGGCGGATTTGCATTTGTTGTTAAGGTCACTACTTTGTGCTGCATTCCGGTTTTGCCTGCGCTGTTAAAAACAACCTTAATAATCCCGCTTTGGCCCGGAGCTACAGGCTCTTTTGGATATTCGGGAACAGTACATCCACAAGCTGCAGTCGCATTAGAAATGATCAATGGAGCCGTGCCGGTGTTTGTGAATTCAAAATCGTGAGTTACCTTTTCTCCATCTGTTATTTTTCCAAAATCGTAATTATTTGATTTAAAAGCAATTGACACATTTTTATTTGATTCAACTGCTGAAGTCGGGGAAACTGCTGATGCTGTATCGCTTCCGCTTTGCGTAGTTGCTTTATCTGTGTTATTACAAGAAACTAAAATGGCTGATGCCGTAAATAATAGTAAGAAAGTCTTTTTCATATTTATTCAATTAATCCTCGTCCTGATTTACGAATTTTTCCTGAAGATTTTAATTCGGCTAAAATTTTGTCTAAAATACCATTAATAAACAAATTACTTTTCGGAGTACTAAATTCTTTTGAGATTTCGATATACTCGTTCATTGATACTTTGATTGGGATAGCCGGAAAATGAATTAACTCCGCCAGCGCCAATTTCATCAGCAAAATATCAATAATAGCAATACGCTCCGCTTCCCAGTTTTTTGTTTTGTCGGCTATCAACTTCTGATATTCATCATCAAAAGCAATCGTTTTTTGAAACAGCGTAACAATAAATTCGCGGTCTTCAACCCAGGCCGGACTTATTTGAGCCAGTTTATTATCCGCACCATTTTCACTTTGAAAATTGCTGAAGGTTTTGGCAATTAAAGCCTCCAGCACAGGGCGATCTACCTGCCAGTTAATAAACTTTTCTTCAAAAGATTGCTCTACAGACGGAACAACCAAAATAATTTTCTTGAAGATGTATTTGATAATATCTTTCTCGGCACGCATAGAAACATCTTCATTAGTAAGATATGCTTCATATTGCGGAGAATTTTTAAGCTCAGAAAAGATTGTTTTAACGATCTCCGGGTCGAAGTTCCAAGACGGGTTGTATTTCTTAAACTGAAGTTTAAACTCCGGATTTTCTTTTAACGCTGTAAGAAATTTGTTTTGATTTAGCTTCGGATTGGAGTTTAAATCTGCCTCATTAGGTAAATGTTTATTTGCGCGTTCATCGGCATCGGTCAACACATAATCAGATACTTCAATCAGCAAGGCAAGCAGCCAGATATACATTTCGAAAACATCATCCACACTATCAAGAAGCTTCTTTTCAAAAGTCTTCACTATTTTGTTTTCGGATAAATGGTATGCGTACAAAGTTTGTAACACCTTCACCCTAAGCTGCCTTCTATTCAACATTTATAAGAACGATTTATTTTTAATACCTATTAGCTAATAGGATGCTTTAATTTTTTTAATATCAGATATCCGCTTTTCAGCGATAATATCAGCTGCTTTATTAGTTGGGATGTTTTCAGATTTAGACTTCTTTAACACAACCCTCGTAATTTCATATATATTCTCTGCAAGCTGCAAAGTTCTTTTTTTGCTGTATCCGGATAACTCAGAATAAGAATTGATCATACCACCGGCATTTATCAAGTAATCAGGAGCATAAATTATTCCCTTATCTAAAAGCAGTTGTCCATGTAAACTTTCATCTGCAAGCTGGTTATTTGCCGAACCGGCAATAATCCCGCAACGCATCTTTTCAATTGTCGCCGAATTGATGATTCCCCCCATTGCGCAAGGCGAATAAACATCAAATTCCAGGTCAAGAATATTGTTATTCGAAACCGGATCTGCGCCATACTTTTTTGCAACCTGACTTACGCGCTCTTCATTAATATCGCTAACAAAAACTTTGGCATTTTCTTCTCTTAACAATTGCACCAAATTTTCACCAACATGGCCTATCCCCTGAACTGCAACGGAGCGGCCCGCCAGACTATCATTTCCGTAAAGTTCTTTCAAGCAAGCTTTAATGCCAAAAAAAACACCTTTTGCGGTTATTGGAGATGGGTTTGAACCATTCAATGATTCTCGTCCACCAACAACATGATCGGTTTCCAGACGGATATATTCCATATCCCGGTTACTCGTTCCTAAATCTTCAGCGGTGATAAAACTTCCGTTTAAATTGCGAACAAACTGCCCGAATTTTCGCACCAAGGCTTCCGACTTATTTACCCGGCTGTTTCCAAGAATTAGTGCTTTCCCTCCGCCTAAATTTAAACCGCTAATTGCAGCTTTGTAAGTCATCGCACGCGAAAGACGTAAAACGTCTCTTAGGGCCTCGCCCTCGGTTTTATATTCCCACATACGTGTACCGCCAAAAGCCGGACCCAGGGTAGTATCATGAACCGCGATAATCGCTCTCAAACCTGTATCTTCATCACTGCAAAACACCACCTTTTGATGATTACATTTGCTAAGTTCTTTAAAAACTGAACTTTCTTCTGAAGTGTTTGGTATCATTGTGAGATGCGATTCTGCCTGCAAAACTAGCAAAATTTTCAAACATATAATCTCTGGCCTTTATTAAGGTTTACTACTTTTGCAAACCGCGCAGCATGAAAGACCTGGCATATCTCAATAAATTTTTCTACAAATACCGTTGGCGATTAATTCCAGGAGTTGTTTTTGTAATTGTCTCAAATATCTTCGGAATTCTTCCCGCCAAAGTCATCCGTATTGCGTTCGATCTTGTAACGGAAAACATCAATAACTATCGCCTTTTTGCCGGTTTTGAAAGGCAGTCGTTGGTTTACGAAGTTTTTGGATCAAGCCTGTTGTTTTTTGGTGCAACAGTTTTGGTGCTGGCCCTTTTAAGAGGCGTGTTCCTTTTTCTCATGCGACAAACGATCATCTTGATGTCCAGGCATATTGAATATGATTTGAAAAACGAAATTTATCAGCATTACCAGGATCTTTCAATGAGCTTTTTCCGGCGCAATAACACCGGCGATTTGATGAATCGTGTAACCGAAGATGTAAGTCGCGTGCGGATGTATGTGGGGCCGGCAATAATGTACACCATTAATACAGTTGTCCTGTTTTTACTCGTAATTATAGCAATGGTAAGCGTTAATATTAAGCTAGCCATTTACAGTTTGCTTCCCCTACCAATCCTCGCTTTTGTCATTTATTACGTTCATACAATGATCAACCAGCGAAGCGAAAAAATTCAGGAGCGACTTTCACAATTGTCTGCTTTTGTACAGGAAACATTTTCGGGAATAAGGGTGATCAAGGCTTATGTAAGAGAAAATGATATTAAAGATAAGTTTGAATTAGCGAGCAATGCTTACAAAAAAGATTCTTTAGCATTGGTGCAGGTTCAGGCAACCTTTTACCCTATAATGTTACTCCTGGTGGGCTTAAGCACTATTATAACGGTTTACATTGGTGGTATTGAAGTGATGAACGGAAATATTACTTCTGGAAACATTGCCGAGTTTATAGTTTATGTAAACCAGCTTACTTTTCCTGTCACTTCTTTAGGATGGGTAACATCTTTGATTCAACGAGCTGCTGCATCGCAGAAAAGAATTAATGAATTTTTAGATATCAAGCCTGAAATTGCTCATTCAAATATTGAGAATTTCGAACTTGTTGGCCGAATAGAATTTAGAAATGTAAGTTTCACGTATCCGGATACCGGGATTAAGGCATTGAACAATATCAGTTTTGAAATTAATCCCGGAGAGTTTGTAGCCATTATTGGCCGAACCGGTTCTGGAAAGTCGACATTGGCTAATCTTTTAATGCGGATGTACGACACCACCAATGGAGAAATTTTAGTAGATGGCCAACAGATACAACAACTAAATTTAAACCAATATCGCCATCAGGCCGGCTTCGTCCCTCAGGAAGTATTTTTGTTTTCAGATACAATCGCTAATAACATCGCTTTTGGTGAATCGTCTAAAACCGATACAATTAAAATTGAGCAAGCCGCTAAAGATGCGGCCGTTTATGATAATATAATTGCATTTGAACAGGGCTTTGAAACGATGATTGGGGAGCGTGGAATTACATTATCAGGCGGTCAAAAGCAGCGTGTTTCCATTGCAAGAGCTTTAATTAAACAACCCCGGCTTTTAATTTTCGATGATTGCCTTTCGGCGATTGATACAAGAACCGAAGAGGAGATTCTTCGCAACCTGGGAAATAACATGAAAGGCAAAACCAGTATCATTATTGCGCACCGGGTTTCGACAATAAAAAATGCCGATAAAATATTAGTGTTGGATGCCGGCCAGATCATAGAGCAGGGAAATCATCAAAGTTTAATTAAAGCAAACGGGGTATATAAAGAACTATACGAAAAACAGTTGCTCGAAGAGCAAGAATCGCAGATATAAAGGACTTTAGCACGATAATTTTGTATTTTGAAGTTTAATAATTAATAGTTTATATTTACCGAACTAAACTTTAAAAACAAGAAATGGGAGATTTTGACAACAAAGAGAGAGAAGAGGTTTTTTCGAAGAAAGTAAGAGCTGGAAAACGGACTTATTTTTTTGATGTAAAAGCAACACGTTCCAACGACTATTACATCACTGTAACAGAAAGTAAAAAACGCTTAGAAGACGGGGTTTTTGTCAAGCACAAAATTTTCCTTTACAAAGAAGATTTCGAAAAATTTTCTGAAGGTTTAAGAGATACCGTTGAATATATCAAAGCAAATCAGGAAGTAGTAGAGAAAAGATACGAATTCAGCGAAAACGGAGTAGAAACCGCCAAAGCTGCCGACGACTTTTCATTCGATATATAATATTAAAGATTAAACACAAAGGCCATTTTGGGAATCCCGAAATGGCCTTTTTTATTATACTTTAATCAAAGCTTTATTCAACACAGTTAAACATCCATTGAACACCAAATTTGTCGGTACAACTTCCAAAATAGCCCCCCCAAAACATATCCTGAAGTTCCATAGTTACTTTGCCATCTTGTGAAAGGGAATCAAAAAGTCTTCTGGTTTCCTCCTTAGTATCAGGTTCAAGATTGATATAAATATTGTTTCCAAAATTTACATTGAAGCCCATGCTTTCAGGAGCATCTGTTCCCATTAGCAAATGTCCGCCTAAGATTGGCAACTCAATATGCATTATTAAACTTTGATCTTCCGCAGCAAGCGGAGGCATCTCATCTGATGGAGGAATGTCGCTAAAGCGCGATATTCCCTGTCCGCCAAATTCGCCACCAAATACAGATTTATAAAAATTAAATGCTTCCTCTGTTTGGCGCGGGAAGTTGAGATAGGTGCTTGTTCTTGCCATTATTGTCTGATTTATTTAGGGGCTAATTTAAAAAATTCTTCATTTCATGTGGCATTGGATAATTGCCAGTCATGCGCCTCATTAAAATTATCTCACCTAAATGGAATGATAGATGTAGGGATACATCCTGAAGGATTTTTAAGTTCTGCAATGAGATCAGATTGCGATCAGAAAGATTAGATATAAAGTCAACAAACTCAGAAATTTGATTTTCAAAGGTTTGAATGGCCTCTTCGAGTTCAGCCTGACTTTCGCATTCCTCATCTTCTATCCAAGTGTCCGGTTCAATGAGATCACTCTCAACTTGAAAATTATTTAATTGGTTTAGCTGATAAGCTTGCCAAATGAGTAAATGATTTAATATTTGCCAAATGGTTTTCGGCGCGGATGCTATCAGCCGGCCACTTTCCGTTTTAGTTAGTTTATTAAATACTTTAAAAGTATCGAAGGAGGTTGTGAAGATTTCTTTGTAATTGCGGTTCGGCATAATTGTAAGATTGAAAAGGTCGGTTTTTGTTACTAACTACTTTCCATAGGTAAAATAAGGAGATGAACAAATTTCCCCAAATTGAAATTTTAAACCGTAATTTCGCCCGCTGAAAAAGAACAATCAGGCTTTACAAATACAACTATAATCAATGGCTTTACAATGCGGCATTGTTGGATTACCCAACGTAGGAAAATCAACTCTTTTTAATTGCTTATCGAACGCGAAAGCACAGGCTGCGAACTTTCCATTTTGTACTATTGAACCAAATGTTGGTGTTATTACTGTTCCTGATGAGCGATTAACAAAGCTTGCAGAACTTGTGAATCCCAATAAAATTGTTCCGAATACGATTGAGATAGTAGACATAGCCGGGTTAGTAAAAGGAGCCAGTAAAGGCGAAGGTTTAGGCAACCAGTTTTTGGGAAACATACGTGCTACCAATGCCATTATCCATGTTTTAAGATGTTTTGATGATGGCAATGTCGTACACGTTGATGGCTCGGTTGATCCGATAAGAGATAAAGAGATTATTGATACCGAACTTCAATTAAAAGACCTTGACGCGGTCACCAAAAAAATTCAGAAGGTAGAAAAAATGGCTCGGACGGGAAACGACAAGGAAGCCAAAAAGGCCTTTGAAGTATGCTCAGTTGTCAAAAGCCATTTAGAGTCAGGAAAATCAGTACGTACTGCCCCTATTTCTGAAGAAGATAAAGAATATCTCGAAGATTTGTGGCTGCTTACCGCGAAGCCTGTAATGTATGTATGTAATGTTGATGAAGCTTCAGTTATAACTGGAAATGATTATGTGAAACGCGTAAAAGAAGCTGTAAAGGATGAAAATGCGGAGGTAGTAATTGTATCTGCAAAAATCGAATCTGAAATAGCAGAGCTTGAAAGCTTCGAAGAACGCGAAATGTTCTTAACTGATCTGGGTTTAACCGAATCTGGAGTAAGCCGCTTAATTCGCTCGGCATATCACTTATTAGACCTTTACACTTATTTTACTGCAGGTGTACAAGAAGTACGTGCCTGGACTATTACCAAAGGCTTTACCGCACCACAGGCTGCTGGCGTTATTCACTCTGACTTTGAAAAAGGGTTTATCCGTGCTGAAGTAATTAAGTACGAAGATTTTGTAAAGCTGGGTTCGGAAGCTGCATGTAAGGAAAATGGTAAACTCAGTGTTGAAGGAAAAACTTACGTGGTTGAGGACGGCGATATTATGCACTTCAGGTTTAACGTATAAAACTTAAGACCTCCTAAGTTTTCGGCGCAAGGAAAGCAATCCTGCTTGAAGAATCAGGCAGATCAAGGATGCAAAAAGGAAGGTGTAACCTATACCTAAACACTCGATATAAACCGAGATAAATACGAAGAACACCGATAAGGAGAACAAGCTTAATATTACTCCCTTAAGCAATCGCCTACAGGCATCGGAACCATAAAAATAGTGTGTGCTTGTTGAAAAAATGGTTCCAAATATTGGAAAGGTACTTAGCAATCCACTTAGGTTTGGACCCAGATCACCGGAAACATAAGTAAGGGCTAAAATAAATAATGTAGCCATAATCATCCGCAAGGGTATATCCCATCGCGGCGGAAAAATCTTTAGATTCTCTACTTTATAAGCCGGAAAAAAAGCCAGTAAGCCGGCCAGAGATATTATTGTTAGTGCGAATGCCCCGAAGATGGAAAAGCTAAACTGGTTCAATAAGAAGGTTGCTGCCAGGTAAGCCAACCAGCCTCCTGCAACACAAATTACCCAATGATATTTTCCCGAAAGTGCTGCGTATACCGTAGAAAACAATCCTAGAGATATTGCCCCAAGCAAAATCCCTTTGGCCGAAATACTGGCAAAATGATTGCCATGTTCTAAGGCGAGGAATAAAGCGATCGGGCCTGCATTTAGGGGTAATCCGATTAATAAACCGCTTACGGTGTGTCCGTATCGTCGGCCAGCCCAGGCAGCTAAGCCTGTAATAAGCGGTGTTAAAATTAATTTAAGGGCAAGAACCTGCACGGCGCAAAGGTAATATTATGAAAATATTTCTTTAACCTGAATTAAGCTTCCGCCACAAATTTATTGATTGTAATGAGGTTATGAACGGCATCACCCATGGTATTGTTAAAATAGACGTAAACCGACTTTCCCGAATCACGCCATTCTTTAATATATTGTGCATATTCATACAGAAAATCATCCGGATAACTACCCCGGTAGCCTCCATTTGGCCCATGAAATCTTAGATATACGAAATCGGAAACTTCGTCCGGTAATGGAGTGGCGGAGGCAGGAATATCATGCAGAACAATAGATGAACTATATTCCTCAACTAGCTGAAAGATTTCATCTTCATACCAGGACTTATTGCGAAATTCTACAGCTACCTTCCACTCCGCACCGACGTTGGCCTCTTTGATTACTGCAAGCAAACTTTCAAGTTGAGTTGCTGCAGAAATAGTCAAACTCGGGGGAAACTGAACAAGTATGCAGCCCTTTTTTGTATTGGCAGGGGCTATGCGTTCAAGAAACTTTAAAACATCATCCGGATTAAAGACAAGGCCTTTGTTATGTGTTATATCGCGCCACAGTTTAAAAGTGAATTTAAAACAATCAGGCACACACCCAGCCCACTTTGCGATAGTTGAAGCCATAGGCAATTTATAAAATGAACTATTAATCTCTATGCTACTAAACAGCGAAGAGTAATATTCCAGGCGACTTTTATCCTGAAAATCTGGCGGATATAAAAGCTTATTTTTAACAGGAAGCACCAGTCCGCTTGCGCCTGAATAGATTATGGCAGCTTCTTTATTGTTCATTTATCAGAAACATATGTTTTGAGAAATAAGTTCTGGCTTTACGTAAATCTAAGTGGTTTTGGGCGTGCCCCTCTGGGTCGGGCTTTCCGCCATAAGTCCTCGCCATTCGTTCCTCATGGCTGCGGGCTTTCCGCTTCTATCCCTCACGCAATATTCTAAATAACCCTAATCAATTAGATGAAATTTGCCCTAATTGAACCAGCAATTGAGAGAAATTATGATATAATTAGTTCAACTGCGATGCTTCCTTTTTATATCTTTGTGAAAATTGTACCCATAGTTCAATGGATAGAATTGCAGATTCCGGTTCTGCTGATGGGGGTTCGAATCCCTCTGGGTACACTTATTTTTAAATCATTATTCGAGATCCTCAGATCGGATTGATAGCGTTGAAGTGTCCAATTTCTAACTCCCCAAGCCATGTTTAATTATTAATGAACTTAGAGGAATGCGCCGATTTTTTCATAGTTAATCCTACGAAAAATGTTTAAACATCCACTTTGGTAAAATTATTTTTACGCTTTTTTCTGAGCATGGCATATCAAATTAACAAACATTGGCCGTAAAAAATATAAATACTTCAATTAAACGACTTAAATAACTAAAAAAAATGAAATAATAAAAAAGAAAATGAATTTTGAATTAAATTGTCGTTAATTACATAAACGCTCAGGTTATGTTTCTTACAACAATTTTAGTCCTCCTTGTATTAGATGCAATGTGGATTACGCATTCCATTTTAACTGCTCCTATTATTGAAGACGAAGAATATTTAAGTCTCTTTGGTGAGACTTCTCTTAATTAATTCTTCCGATTTTCTACACTAAATTCTTATTTAATCAGATCAAAGGGCTTACGTTTTACAAACTTTCTATCCTTATTCTCGATTTTTTTTGCAACGGCAGACGCTACTAATCCACCAATTAGATACAGCCCTGTTGTAAATGCTTTGGTTTTTAAAGTTCTGCTGCTGTAAGCAGGATTAAGTCCGAGCGACTTTGGTAGAAACACTGCGCCTAAACCTGCAGTCAAGCCCATCAACGCGCCTTTCGGCCAAATATATTTTCTCTTGCCGGCAACGCCTAACCCATAATAAATGGTGTTTGTTATCAAATCGCCAACCATTGCTATCTGATAAACATTATTATCATCTGGCATCGGCTGATCCGCTTTTCTAATCCCCTTCTTTACCGCTTGCATGCCCATCAAATCCATTCTCGGAGCATCAGAATCCATTCTTTTTACAATTTCATGCAGCAAAGTGAGGGCACAAGCACCTGCGAGTCCGCCTCCAATAGATGAGATTAATTTCATGGTTATAAAAGGAATTTGTAGAGGCTTTGTTTAGAATTTTATCCTAAGCAAATAAATCGCTGCTCAAATAACGGTCTCCCCTATCGCAAGCAATGAAAACAATGACACCTTTTTCCAATTCTGCGGCCAACTTAATGGCTGCGTACGCAGCTCCACCGCTGCTCATTCCTGCTAAAATGCCCTCTGTGTTAGCAAGCTTTCGTGTCATTGCAGTTGCATCAGCCTGGGAAATATCCATAACCCGGTCCACTCTGGATGCATCGAAGATTTTTGGAAGATATGCTTCGGGCCAACGCCTGATCCCCGGAATTGAAGATTCTTCAGTAGGCTGGCATCCGATTATTTGGATATCAGAACGCTGCTCTTTGAGGTACATCGATGTTCCCATGATCGTACCTGTGGTGCCCATGGCGCTAACGAAGTGAGTAATTTCTTTATTGGTGGCATTCCAGATTTCGGGACCAGTGGTTTTATAGTGAGCAAGATAATTATCCGCATTAGCAAACTGATCAAGCAGATAGTAATCGCCTGTTGAACCTCTTTCTTCAGCATAATCACGGCAGGCTTCGATATTCTCAAGTAAAGTAACTTTAGCTCCGTAAGCTTCCATCGTAAGTGTGCGTTCACGAGTAGAATTTGAAGGCATCACCAGCTCAATGTCTAAATCGAAAAGGCGAGCTATCATTGCAAGAGCAATTCCGGTATTACCGCTGGTTGCCTCAATCAATTTAGTTCCGGCTTTAATTTCTCCCCGATCTAAGGCACTTTTAATCATATTCAATGCAGCTCGATCCTTAACACTTCCGCCGGGATTATTTCCCTCCAACTTGGCGAAAATTTTTACACTTGGATTTGGATTAAGTCGCTGAAGCTCTACTAACGGCGTATTCCCGACAATATCAATTACACTTGTCATTAAATTTTTATTTGTCTTTCTACAACTTTAGCTGTTGATTCATGATAAACCGTTGAATACGGGGGAACACTTTTAGTCAGCCACACGTTACCTCCAATTATACTGCTGTGCCCAATTACTGTTTGACCACCAAGAATAGTTGCATTCGCGTAGATCACTACATTATCTTCCACCGTAGGGTGTCGTTTAACAGTTGCCATACTCTTATCCACACTTAATGCTCCTAAGGTTACACCCTGATAAAATTTAACATGATTGCCAATTTTGGCCGTACCTCCGATTACAATACCAGTTCCATGATCTATGTAAAGGTATTCGCCAACTTCTGCTCCGGGATGAATATCAATACCCGTCTTCGAATGAGCATATTCTGTTAAAATTCTTGGTATCAAAGGAATGTCAAGCTTAAATAAAGAATGTGCTAACCGATAAAACGAAATGGCGTAAAAACCCGGGTAAGCTCTAATAATTTCGAACTCGCTGGTCGCCGCCGGATCGCCCTCCATAATTGCTTTAATATCTGTGTTCAGTAAAGCATATAACTGCGGAAGGCTGTTAAAAAAAACTTTCGCCTTCTCCTCATTATTGCAATTCTGACAAGCCTTAGTAGCATTCATGATATTGCAAAGCTCGTTTTGAAGCTTTAAAAGCTCATCCTCGATTTCGCCTAAAGAAGAGAAAACTAATTTTGATTGCTCAGGATATAATAATCGGATAAGACGGGAGGCCCAACCTGCTATTTCCTCATTAGAAGGAACGGCTTCTATATGTTGGTGTTTATCGAAAATATATTGGTAAAAATCTTTGTTCATTCAACGATGGCTGCAAAGCCTTTGACGTCGCTAATATAAGATTAACACTTTATTATCTGAAATCGGCGCTCTAATGTGGCATTGCTATGAATGAGTGAGTGAATTAAAAAAAGTTTGATTGCCTGAGTTCTAAAACAGAAAAGCCCGGAAATAAATTTCCAGGCCGTTTCAGATTACAAAAATCGTTTAATAAGGTGGGTTTTCTGTTTGAAAGCTATTGCTTGTGCTCTGTGTGTTGGAGGTACCTTGACCGAACTGACCTTTCAACTGATCAGTATATTGTTTGGCTTTATCCATCCACTCAGGTGCTTTTTCTGATAGATCGTCTATGATGGATCTGCCATCTTCTCTTTTCTTAGTGGCGTAATTAACGCCAGCGGCTACCGCTGCGCCAAAAACTAAATATTTTAATAGGCTCATACTTAATGTTTCTTTGTGTCGAGTGAAATACAATTACTGTTCCAAAGAAAATTTAATGATTGAATTATTTGAAAATCAGTCTTGGTGGGTTGTTTTGAGCCAAGTCACCTTAGCAACTTAAAAGCATAAACAACTTATTGTCTAAGATTTACTTCACACTCGTTGCAGAGATTTTAGCAAGCTTTCAAACCATTTCGACCCACTAAACTATCTTTTTCAAGTATTTTAAAATAGATTCGCCTTTTTAATATATAATCGCAACTTTTATATTACACACAACGTAATCACATTTAGAAAATAAATTATTTATACTGGCTCGCGATTTGTTCTTTAGAATTGCACACTTAATACAATCATGGAAAAAATATTATCTGAATCAGATTCACAACATCTGGTTAAGAATCTTACCGATTTAGATCGGGCAGAGATTAAGCGCGATAAGGTACGTTTTGGGGAGTATTTCATCGGCGAAGAAGATCACCGCTGTTTTAGGGTTAATCCAATAAATGTGGTTGATGTTGACGGAAATTTAAAAACCGTTAAGCTCAGCGCAGTTACATTTATATAAATATTAAATCGCTAATCCTAACTTTAAGGATTAAGTTTTCTTAAGGCCAAGCTCTGCTCTAAGAGCTACGCAAAAATTAATCGCCAAATGGCGATCGAAAATGATGATCAAACCAGGTTATCGTTAGCCTCCTTCAAATCAAATTCCCTTATATTGTGTTCTTAACACAAACCCAATTCTTATATGCAAAAATTACAGAAAGTTTGGTTCGTTACAGGCGTTTCTGGCGGGCTTGGTCGTGCCTTAGCACACGAAGTTGCCCTTAGCGGGGATGTCGTTATCGGAACATTAAGGAAGCAGGATCAAATTGCAGACTTTGATTCCCTTGTTCCCGAAAAAACTTTTGGAGTAATGCTCGATGTTAATCATCCTTCACATTTCGAAAAAGTGCTGAGTACTACCCTTTTAAACTTCGGAAACATTGATATTCTGGTTAACAATGCTGGTTACGGACTATTCGGCGCAATCGAAGAAGTTAGTTTAGAGGAAGCAAGACAGCAAATGGAAACCAATTTCTTTGGCGCACTTGCACTTACTCAGGCCGTATTACCTTATATGCGTGAACGTAGATCGGGTCACATCATTCAAATATCTTCTATGGCTGGAATTAAAAGTGTTCCCGGAGCAGGTTTATACAACGCAAGTAAATTTGCATTAGAAGGATTTAGCGAAGCACTGGCATTAGAGGTTGAGCCATTTAATATTAAGGTTACCATTGTAGAGCCCGGCCCTTTCCGCACCAATTGGGCGGGCGATTCGTCGGTACGTTCTGCAAAAGTAATCGAGGATTATGCTTCAACCGCTGGCTCGCGAATCGCAACTATTAATGGCTATTCTGGCCAACAGCCTGGCGATCCGATGAAAGCGGCAAAAGCAATCATCAAAATAGCAAATAGCGACAATCCGCCTTTGCGATTACCGCTTGGCAAAGTGGCAATTGAGGCAATCCGAAATAAGCTTCGATCCATGGAGGAGGAAATTTCCGACTGGGAAAAAGTCGGACTGGATACATCATTTGATTAATACAGCAAGCCCTCAGCACTCGAATAAGCTTTTTAATCGCAATTACTATATTTGCGTCCAAATTTCAATATGATTAATTATCCTCTAAAATTCCGGACCATTTTTAAAGATAAAATCTGGGGCGGTCAGAAAATAAACACTTATTTAGAAAAAGATTTTTCGCCGCTTCCTAACTGTGGTGAAACCTGGGAAATATCAGGTGTAAAATCTGATGTTTCAGTAGTGGAGAACGGAGAACTTGCCGGTGAAAGTTTATCCGGACTTCTCGAAAAGCATAAAGGAGAATTGGTTGGAGAGAGTGTTTACCAACGCTTTGGAAATGAGTTCCCGTTATTGATTAAGTTTATTGATGCAAATGAAGATCTTTCCATTCAGGTTCACCCGGATGATGAACTGGCTAAAAAACGCCATAAGTCTTTTGGAAAAACTGAGATGTGGTATGTTATTCAGGCTGACGAAGGCGCGACTTTAATCGCGGGTTTTAATCAAAAAGTGAACGAAGAAATTTACCTCGAGAAACTAAATTCCGGCAAATTGAATGACATCCTGAATCAGGAAACCGTTAAAGCCGGTGATGTTTTCTTTTTACCTGCAGGCAGAGTACATACTATTGGTAAAGGACTTTTGATCGCTGAAATTCAACAAACTTCAGATATTACTTATCGCATCTATGACTTCGACCGGGTTGATGATAAAGGCAACAAACGTGAACTTCATACCAAAGAAGCTTTGGCTGCGCTCGATTATGAGGTCTACGATCAATACAAATCGCTTTATGATAAAAAAACTAATGAAGCAGTATCGGTGGTAAGCTGCTCGTATTTTACAACCAATATTTTAGAATTTACTCAACCTGTAAGCCGTGATTATTCTTTTGATTCTTTCGTGATTCATGTTTGTGTAGCCGGCTCGTACAGTTTAATCTATGGCGGCGAAATCTCGGAAGTAAAAATGGGTGATTGTGTGCTGATGCCTGCGACGATTAAAGAAGTAAAGCTGGAAACAGATGGCGGATATAAGATATTGGAGAGTTATATTGTTTAAATTCTAAGGAAGATTTTAAATCTAGAAATTGTGTCTTCACAGGACTTAACAGTTCGTACGAATGCTACAACAAGATTAGGTTCTATGAGAGTTTCTATAATTGTTATCACACTGTTATTTTCTTCTTGCTTATCCACGCAGAAAGGGCTCGTACAAGGAAAAGGTTCTTATGAAGATGCATTACATAATGCCATAGTGAATTATACTAACAAAAAATCTGATTTTAAAGCTTTTGAAATTTTTGATTTTACTGATTTTACGAAAGATTTCTATTGCTTTAAGATTGTGCCATACCCAGATAAAGTGATATTAGATACAACTAAAGTAATTGGGAATCCACCCAAGTACGGTTTTCCTACAGCGCATAAGATTTTCGACAACAAGATTTTTATGTGGCAGAAAGAAGGAGAAATGGTTACAGAGGATGTAGTAAATGCTTTGGCTGCAAGAAATCTATTAGATTCCACTTACGTTTTGGTCAAACAGAGAAAACTTCCCAATGGTTCTTCCCCTACCTTAACTATCAACGAGAGTATAAAAGGCACTTACTATTTCATATGCAAAAAAGAATTAACCAAAATGAAAAAGCTTAGCACTGCGTACAGACTAAAACCTGAACAATATCCTCGTTTCAATTGCCCATAATATTACTAGTCGGCTTAAAAACACTCTTCAAAAGTTAGAACTTTAGAGAATTACCTAACTAATCATTTAAACTCTGATACACCAAAGCCTTAAACTTATTCTGCATATCCGATCTCATGGGCGATTGCTGTGTATAAATTAACGCGACAATTTTCTCTTTAGGATCAACCCAATAAGTAGTTGAAAAATATCCGCCCCAGGCGAATGAACCTTCCGTTATGCCCAAATTAGCCATGCCTTTTTGGGTTGTAATTTCAAAGCCTAACCCAAATTTATTTCCGCCCCACAGGGTCAAATCACCTATTTGATTCATCGTCATTAAATCAATTGTACGGCGGGATAAAATGCGATTTCCGTTATACGTGCCGCCGTTTAATAGCATCTGTAGAAATACGGCATAATCGTAAGTTGTTGAGCTAAGACCTGCCCCACCAGAAAAATATGTTCCTTTAAAAGTTGGATAGTTTGCCGTCATGGTGCCTTCTTTCAGATATTTAACCAGTCGGTTCTCACTATCGTACGTATATACGGGAACCAATCGGGAATGTTTAGAAGCGGGCAGATAGAAATATGTATCATTCATTCCGAGCGGTTTGAATATTCTATCAGAAAAGAAGCGATCAAGGCTCAGTCCTGATACTACTTCAACTAAATAGCCAAGAACATCAGTATTCAATCCATAAGTATACCTTTCACCAGGATTGTGCGAAAGTGGAGCACCGGCCAATTTGATCATTTCATCTCTTAAGAACATCCCTTCACTGCCAAAGCCGGGAATAACATTCTTTTTATCATAAATTGCTTTCATATTCCCTCCCCCAATCACCGCGTAATCAATTCCGGATGTATGTGTAAGCAAATCTCGGATTGTGATTTCCCGTTTTGCAGGCACGGTTGTATAACTTGAATCTTTAGAGTTAAATTTCTCAAGAACCTGAGGTTTGGCAAATGCAGGAATAAACTTCGAGATCGGGTCGTCAAGTAAAAACTTCCCTTCTTCAAATAGTATCATCACCGCCACACTGGTTATGGCTTTAGTTTGCGATGCGATTCTGAAAATATCACTAGTGCGCATAGCCGTTTTTGCTTCCAGATCACTATACCCAAAGGCCTTATTATATACAATCTTGCCATCGCGCGCTATCAAAGCTGTTGCGCCTGCGATGAGTTTCTTATCAACATTTTCTTGCATTAATTGATCAATTCGCTGCAAACGGGAAGCACTGAATTTTACGGAAGCCGGCGGAGCCGCTTGCAAAATACTTTGAGCATAAGAACAAACAGTAGTTGCGGCGAGCAGTAAGGCAATAAGGGTACTTTTTACTTTATACATGCGATTTGCGAGAAGAGATGTTTTTAATTAGGGTTATCAAGTAAAAGTACATATTCATTAGGAACCAACAAATTCACAAGACACCTAAAACAAGTCTTTTACCTGCACAAGTCAAATTTATCATATCTGAAACATTTACAGACTTTTGAAATTTATACAGGTATAAATAGTAACACCTTGGGTAAGTTTGGCAGAATTTCTTTAAAAATCCTTTTAGGCCTTGTCGGCTTCATCATTATCTTAGTACTCCTTGTCTTTATATTGATAGAAGTGCCCGCAGTACAAAATGCTGCTCGAAAAAAAGCAGTTTCATTTCTTGAAGAAAAAATCGGAACAAAAGTAGAAATCAACCATCTAAGTCTGGATCTTCCGAAGCTCGTCGTTTTGGAAGATGTTTACTTTGAGGATCAAAAAGGTGATACGCTGATTGCAGGCGATACTTTAAAAGTCGATATCAGTATGACGAAGCTTCTAAAGAGCGAGGTCGAATTAAATGAAATTGATTTACGCGGCGTTACGATGAATGTTAACCGCACAGCAGACAGCGTTTTCAACTTCGACTATATTATAAAGGCATTTGCAGCCCAACCGTCCACCACGCCTAAAGACACTTCTGTAGCTCCGATGAAAATGTCAATTGATAAAATCAATCTCGATAGAATTCGCCTGAAATATAAAGATGCCCCTACAGCTAACGATGTAAACCTCTACCTTGCGCATTTCGATACCCGCATAAAAGAATTTGACCTGGAGAAAATGCGCTTTAATATTCCAAATTTCAAGCTTTCGGGTGTTAATGCCGTAATTATTCAAAGTCAACCTGCTATCAAAAACGACTCAAAACAAAAGGACATGGTTGATGCAGCACAACCAATGGATTTGGGACTAGTGCTTGGCTCGGCTGACCTTGATCGTATTAAAGTAAAGTATCGCAACGATGTTTCTGCGCTTAACGCCGATGTGAATATTGGTAAGCTTAATGTGGAAAGCGATAAGCTTGATATGAAGAACCAGGTTATCGATCTTCGAAAGGTAAACCTGGATAATTCAATGTTCCATATTACGCTTGGCAAAAAGCCACAAGCCCAGGTAGTTGTTAAAGAAGTTAAAGAAAAGGCCGATGCTGTTGCTACGTTCTGGGGTTTCAGTGCAGATGACATAAATTTTAGTAACAGTCAGCTTCGTTATGATGACCAGAGCATGCCCGTTTTACGAAGAGGGATGGACTACGCCCATTTGGATATCAAAAACCTTAATCTCGATGCCAACAACTTTGTATTTGCAAAGGATACCATTTCCGGTAAGATAAACTCGGGAAGTATGCGTGAAAAAAGTGGTTTTGAATTACGCAGCCTAAATGCCAACTTCTTTTACGGCAGCAATAAAGCCTTCTTAGAAAACTTATATATCGAAACAGACAAAACCCTGATCCGGAATGAGATTAAACTTTCCTATGCCTCTATTGAAGACATCAGCAAAAATCCTGGTGATTTAAGAATTGACGCTACCTTAGACAAAACACGTTTAGGATTTAGAGATATTCTCATTTTTGCGCCGCAACTGGCAGCAACAGAACCGTTTAGGAGCAATGCCAGTGCTGTGGTAAACATCAACGGAAGTGTAAACGGCCAGGTGAAAAATCTTAACATTCCAAAACTAGAAGTATCAGGTTACCGAAATACAAGCATCTATGCATCAGGCCGTATTACCGGCCTGCCAGATATGAACCACGCTTTTTTCGATCTTGATATCGACCGCTTCAATACCAGAAGTGCAGACATTTATTCCTTCGTTCCGGCCGGAACTATTCCCACTAATATCCGTGTTCCTGAAGCAGTGAGCTTAAATGGAACATTTAAAGGCAGCATGACTCGCTTTAGCACGAACCTAAACCTTAATTCAAGTTTTGGAAGTGCGAAAACTGTGGGAACGTTTTCTTTTGGAAACGTGCCGTCTTATAACGCCAGGATAGCAACCTATAATTTCAATGTTGGGCGACTGATAAAACAGGAAGCAACAATTGGTAAAATAACATTGGCCGCTCAAGTAAACGGCAGGGGAATGGATGCCAAAACATTCACCGGAACAGTTAATGGGAAAGTAGTGCGGGCAGATTATAACAAATACAGCTACCGAAATCTTACGTTAAGTGCTAAAGCCAGAAACGGCAATATCACAGCTAAAGCCTTTATGGCTGATCCGAACATCGACTTTGATTTAAATGCGGCAGCTAATTTCAGAAACAAGTATCCTCGAATCAAAGCAACCTTAGATGTTGACAGTTTAAATCTGCAGCGCTTGCACTTTTCTAAAGACGATTTCCGCTTCCGCGGGAAGATAGTTGCCGACTTGGCTACCGCCGATCCGGATTATTTAAATGGAAATGTGCTGCTTACAAAGGCTTTGATGGTAACCCAAGGCAAACGCATGCAGCTCGATTCAGTGAGTGTGATTTCGACGGCCAATGCCGACAGCAATACATTGAAAGTTAAATCGGAATTTTTAAATGCGAATGCGTCGGGCAAGTACAAGCTCACGCAAATTGGCCCAGCACTTCAGTCGACGCTTACACGCTATTATAATCCCAGTGGAAGCACTATCGCTCCAAGAAACTTAGGTTCGCCTCAATACATGAGCTTCAACGCAAGTGTGACGAATAATCCATTAATTCAACAATTTGTTCCTGAGGTTAAGGAGATGTCTAACATATCGTTGGCTGGGAATTTCTATACTCAAACCGGCGCACTAAACGTAAAGGGTTCAGCACCTCGCCTGGTTTATGGAGCTTACGATATCAACAACCTTACTTTTGATATCAGCCCTTCCACAACCGGAACAGCGCTTAATTACTCTGTTGCCTTAAACAGATTAGGAAGCACCCAATTTCAGATCTTAAATACCAGCTTTACCGGAAATATCCAGAATAATATCATTTCGACCGATTTCCAAATAAAAGATGCGGCTAATAAGCAGCGCTACCGCATTGCAGGAAACTTAAAGGCGATGCGATCAAACTTCGAGTTTAGCCTTTTGCCTGATGGTTTGACTTTAAACTATGATCCATGGGCAGTTGGTCAAAACAATGTTATTCAGTTTGGAAGCAGTGGAATTCTGGCGCGAAATTTTGTATTGAGCCACACCAATCAACAAATAAGTATCAACTCGCAACCCATGGGGTTGAACAATCCAATGGCAATCAATTTCAATAACTTCCGGATAGAGACCTTAACTGAAATGGCACGGAAAGATTCCTTATTGGCTGGCGGAACCATTAACGGAAATGCGGTTGTACGGAACTTCCAAACCACTCCTGTTTTCACCTCAGATTTAACGATTAGTGATTTTAACTTCCGTGGAGATACAGTTGGAAATATCGCTTTGAGGGTAAATAACGAACGTGCTAATACGCTTTCGGCTAATGTAGGCATTACAGGAAAGGGCAACCAGGTGGATATGAATGGCCTTTATTATATCAATAACAGCAGTTTTGATATGAACCTAAATATTACCAAGCTCAATCTTCAAAGCATTCAGGGGTTTACAATGGGAAATCTTAAAGATGCCAGCGGATACTTATCGGGACAAATGGCTATTACAGGAACTGCGACCGCGCCTAAAATAAATGGGAATGTAAATTTTAATGATGCCGCTTTCCGGATTGGGATGCTCAACTCGCTATATCGGGTAGATGATGAGCGCATTAGTTTTAATGATTCAGGAATCAACTTCAACGACTTTTCCATTCTCGATTCTGCCGGGAACGCCGCAAATGTTGACGGGATGGTTTATACTAAGAACTTCCTGGATTACACCTTTAATCTAGACGTAACCAGCGATAATTTCCAGGTATTAAACTCCACCTCTAAGGATAATGAAATGTACTACGGGAAATTATTTGTAGATACCCGTATCCGCATTCGCGGAGACATGAACAGTCCGGTTGTAGATGCAGATTTGAAAGTTCTTCCTAAAACTAGTCTTACCGTGGTACTTCCACAAAGCAACCCTGGCGTAGTTGAACGCGAAGGAATTGTGGAGTTTGTCGATATGGATGATCCTAAAATTTCGACCACTTTTACATCGGAACTTGATTCGTTAAATACTTCGCCCCTTGTTGGTTTTAATATCAATTCTACTATCGATATATCAAAAGAGGCCGAATTTAACCTTATCGTTGATCAGGGAAATGGCGATTTTTTAAAGGTTAAGGGCCAAGCTCAACTTACAGGTGGCATAGATCCAAGCGGTAAAGTTACCCTCACGGGAAATTACATTTTGCAGGAAGGAGCTTATGAACTTTCTTTCAATTTCATCAGAAGAAGGTTCGAGATTAAAGAGGGCAGCAGCATTACCTGGAATGGCGAGCCAACCAGCGGAACCATGGATGTAACGGCCATTTATGTTGCCAATACTGCACCGATAGATTTGGTTCAAAGTCAACTGGCGGGAGCAACGCAGGCAACTTTAAATACATACAAGCAACGCTTGCCTTTCGAGCTGCAAATGGGTTTGAAGGGAGAATTAATGAAGCCCGAGATTTCGTTCGATATTGAATTACCTGAACGGAATTACTTTGTCTCCGGCGAAGTACTTTCAACTGTAAATACCCGGCTTGAGCAGCTTCGCGCTGAACCATCCGAATTAAATAAACAAGCTTTCGCATTGGTGTTGCTGAATCGCTTCGTAGCAGAGAACCCCTTCGACAGTAGCGCAGGCGGAACAAATGCCGGTTCGCTGGCAAGACAGAGCGTAAGTAAGCTTTTAAGCGAACAATTAAATAATCTTGCGGGCGGCTTACTTGGAGGGATTGATCTGAATTTCAACTTAGAATCTTCGGATGACTACACAACAGGCCAAATGCAAAATCGCACCGATCTGAACGTTGCCGCATCTAAACGATTGCTTAACGATCGGTTAAAAGTCTCAATCGGAAGCAACTTCGAAATTGAAGGACCTCAACGCTCCGGTCAGCAAGCCAACAATATTGCGGGAGATATCGCAGTAGATTATCAATTGACCAAAGACGGGCGGTATCTGCTTCGCGCTTATCGCCAGGATCAATACCGCGTAGCGGTTGAAGGACAGGTTATTGAAACGGGATTAAGTTTCATTTTAAGTATGGATTATAACAGGTTCAGAGAGATTTTTAAACGTCAGACGGCTGAAAATAAAAAACTAAAAGAAGAGCAAAAATCAGCCGAAAAACAGCTACAAGTGAAAAATGAAGAGAAGTTATAAGGGCATGTATTTATTAAGTTTGAGTAGAGTGCTTATGCCAATCATCCCCGAGAGGAAAATAGTTTTAACCACTCTACTTTTTCCATTCAGAGCTTTGCTGAACTGTTTATCCTCATCAAACTGCCTGATACTTTTAATCACTTCTCTCGTTTTCTGTTCTTGCAGTGCGGTAAAATCTGTACCCGAAGGCGATTACCTGTACATGGGCGGCAAGGTTAATATTGAAGACACCGATAATAGCCGTAGAAAAGAGACCAAAGCACTTGAAAGCGAACTTCAGGGAGTGTTGCGACCCAAGCCCAACTCCAGAATTTTAGGAATTCCCTTTAAGCTATGGATCTACAACTTCTGGGGAAACCCGAAAAAAAAGGGAGGATTGGGGAACAAAATTCGTAACAAATTTGGCCAGCCGCCAGTGCTGTTTAGTAGTGTTAAAGTGGAATACAATCGAACCTTAGTGGTTAACCGCTTGGAGAACCGAGGATATTTCCGGGCATCAGCAGCGCCCGATACCGTTGTTAAAAGAAAAAGAGCCACTTTGATTTACAATACAACTACCGGCCCGCAATACAAGATAAATTCTGTAACATTCACTACCGACAGCTCGGATCTAGGAAAGGCGGTTAAACGCACTTCTCGCAGAAGTTTTCTGAAAAAAGACGAACCGTATGATCTGGATGTCATCCGTCGCGAACGTGAACGTATCGACACACGACTAAAAGAACGGGGCTTTTATTATTTCAGTCCGGAGCATTTGATCATCCAGGTAGATAGCACCAACAATCAGCAGAAAGTTGATCTGATTGTAAACGTTAAGTCAAGCACGCCGACAAAGGCGCAGGATCAGTACCGGATTAACAATATTTACATCTATTCAACCTACGATGTATCGAAAGATTCGACGAGTGTTGGCGAAGGTGTTAAGCACCGCGATTTTTATGTAGTTGATAGCGCCCGCACATTTAAACCGCAAGTTTTTGAACGCACCATGTTCTTTAGTCGTGGAGATTTATATAACAGAACAGACCACAACCTTTCGCTTAATCGCCTAATGAGTCTTGGTACTTTTAAGTTTGTAAAGAATCAGTTCGTAGAAGCACCATCAACTGATAGCGCACAGCTGGATAGTTATTACTACTTAAGTCCGTATCCAAAAAAATCTTTAAGAGCGGAAGTAACCGGGAGAACTACCTCAGCAAACTTCACTGGTACAGAACTTACGTTGAGCTGGCGCAACAGAAATGCTTTCAGAGGTGCAGAACTACTAACATTAAGTGCTTATGGCGGAACCGACATCCAGGTTTCGGGCATCAATAAAGGAAATAATTTATTTCGCCTGGGGGCGGAAGCAAGCCTGAATATTCCAAGATTTATCTCTCCTATAAAGTTTAAATCATCCAGCGCTTTTATCCCGCGTACGCGTATTTTACTGGGCGCAGATTTATTGAATAGGTATGAAGCATATTCTTTGGCATCGTTTAGAACTTCGTTTGGCTATACGTGGAAGGAAGATATAAAGCGGGAGCATCAGTTAAATTTACTGGCCGTAAATTATGTACGGCAGTTGAATGTGACTGACCAGTACAAGGCTTTAATCGATAGCAATGTCAACCTTCGCAGAGCTATTCAGGAACAATTTATCGTTGGACCTAACTACAATTTCTTATATACTAATACCACAGAAACCCGAAAAACAAATACGTTCTACTACAATGCGAATGTTGAGGTTTCAGGAGCGATACTCGGACTAGCCACGGGCGCAAGCGCAAAAAAAGGACCTCAGAAAGAGGTTTTGGGAGTACCCTTTTCACAATACTTAAGGATAGAAAATGATTTCCGTCACTACTTTAATCTTGGCTTCGGCTCGCAAATTGCTAGCCGGTTAATTGCGGGTGTTGGTCTGCCTTACGGGAATTCTTTTTCACTGCCTTTTATCAGACAATTCTTTATTGGCGGAACAAATAGCTTACGTGCATTCAGAGCGCGGTCGGTTGGGCCGGGCACATATATAAATCCAAATGAAGATGTAGGCGGAAACACGATTGTATCTGATAAAACCGGGGATATTAAACTTGAATTTAATACTGAATACCGCCCTAAATTTAACCAGATTATGCGTGGAGCACTCTTTCTGGATGCTGGTAACGTCTGGCTTACCAAAGATGATCCCGCATTACCTCAAGCTGGTGGTAAGTTCGGTAAAGACTTTTTGAATGAACTAGCTGTTGGTACGGGAGTTGGTTTACGGTTTGACTTAACATTCTTCGTACTAAGAACAGATTTGGCAACACCACTTCGCAAGCCCTGGCTCCAGAAAGGTGAACGATGGGTATTTAATGATATTAAATTTTCAAGTCCAGATTGGCGGAAAGAAAATTTGGTGTTTAATCTGGCGATTGGGTATCCGTTTTAGTATAAGGGAGTTCATTAGTTCTAAGTTAATTGAATTGACAGTTATAATTTATCAATTAAAAAAAGTTTAGCGGAGTAGAAAAATTCCTGTGCGCACCTCGATTTCGCCGTTATTATCAATCCACTGTGTAATTCAGTTCGGTTACTCCATTAGTAAATTGTCTGGTAGAAACTAGTTTTAGGTTGATTTTGTATTTTATATCAGCGAATAATGGAATGCCTTGTCCGAGGATAACCGGATTAACAAATAGCCAGTAGCCGTCAATTAAGTTTTGTTGGATAAGTGAATGGGTTGCTGTGGGGCTACCAAACAGCAGGATGTCTTCACCATGCTGTTGTTTGATTTCATTTATATGGTCCGAAAGGTTGTCGCTGATAATTTTTGTATTATGCAAGCCCTCGCCTATCATGGTGTTTGATAAAACAATTTTGTGAACTTTGCTATACCATTTTGAATGTTCAATATCATGCTTGGTTGCTGTGGGTTTGTCTGCCGCGGTAGGCCAGTAGCTTTCCATCATCTGATAGGTTACGCGTCCATATAAGGCAGTGTCGCCTTCGCTAATCCGCTTACCCACGTAATCAAAAATTTCTTCATCAACTTTAACCCAGTCGAGTTCGCCGTTCGGTCCTGCTACAAAGCCGTCGAGCGATATGTGCATAAAGGAAATTATTTTTCTCATGTGATATATTTTTAGGCTTCATCCCGGCCCTCTCCAAACCAGAGTGAGACAAAAGGCATAAATTAATTTTGGGGGTCAAATTCAACCATCCATTCAATACCGTATTTGTCTCTAAAACAACCAAAATACGTACCCCAGGGACCGTCGCCAATAGGCCCTTCTATTTGTCCTCCTACCGAAAGCCCATTAAATAATTTGTCTGCCTCATCTTTGCTTTCCGCGATTATTACAATTTTACTGCGGTTCTCATTTTCGTTTGTTGTTCCTAAAATTTCGGGAACATCATTTCCCATCAGCATAGTGCTACCAATAGGCAAAGCAATATGCATGATTTTATTTTCTTCTTTTTCTGCTACCTGGAATTCAGGGCTTGAAAAATCTTTGAAACGAACGATTTTTGTAAACTCTCCGCCAAATACTGATTTGTAGAAGGTAAACGCTTCTTCGGCATTTCCGTTGAAGTTAATGTGAGGATTGATTTGTGGCATTTTGTTAATTGATTTGTAAGTGTCCAAACTTAGCATTTAATCACAAATTTGATAATGTATAATCACGTCAAAAAAGAGGTTGATTGCGGCAAGGGTTACGTGGATAGATTATCCCTGAACTGATTTTCGATTTGTTTGGGATGAATCAAGACTTAGAATTTGTAATTTTCAAAAAGGGAATTAAATTGTTAGGTACGACAATTGCAAAGGCAAAACTCCATAAAAAAGCTACATAGTATTCTTAAATTTCCAAATCCAGCTGATTATGAGACGTTTCCATTTCATAATGACATCATTGAAGTGCACATCTCCTAGTTACAAAAAACGTTTAATAGCTTAGCTGTACTCAACTAATGATCCTAGTACTTTAGCCAATTTTATTAAATAGTGTGCATTCCAAATACCCTGGTTCTTGCGTCCACGAACATTAAATCTCTTTAATATTCGATTTGTTTGAAGACATAAACCGAGGCAATTACTGATTTTTCTCTCCTTACTATTCAGGAAGTATGCATATAGCAATAGGGGTAAGTGCCCCAAATGTTGTCTTAATTATAAGTACAACTTAAAGACTATAAATATGATTATTGCATCCCTTATTTGGCTATTCAATCGCTATGTAGCGTCCAGAATAGAAACACCTGGCATAGATGCCAATGCTTTAATAAAGCCTATTAAAAAAGTTTTTATTCTTCTTGTCCTGTTGCAGGGTTCGCCACTGCAGTCTTTTGCTACTGAGGAATTGTACACCTACACAGTAAGTCGTAACGGCAACAATATTGGCCAGATGAAACTTTCCAGAAAAATATCTGGAGAAGATGTGCACCTCACAATAAAGTCTGAGGTCAAAACACGTTTTATTATGAACATAAACGTCAATACCATAGACCAGGCTCAATTTAATGATGGAACTCTCCTCTATTCAACAGTTTTACGCACAGTTAATGGAAATGAAAAAGATGCAAAAAAAACGCGGCTAATAAATAACAAATATGAAATACAATCAGGTAGTGGCAGTGTAAAGCCTTTTAAAGGGCACATTACCTATAACATGATGATGCTGTATTTTAAAGAACCAGTAGGTATTACTCAGGTGTATTCTGATAGTTTCCAGCAATTCATTTCCATAAATCGGATAGGAGAACATATATACCGCCTCAATCTTCCAGACGGAAATTATAATGACTATCATTTCCAAAAAGGGATTTGCAGTAAGGTTTCAGTTCATCATTCTCTTTATGAGATTACAATCAAGTTGGTAAAATAAATCACAGAAAATGAACAGGCAAACAAAAATATGCGTAACAGGCGCAACCGGGTTTATAGGGCGGAAGCTTTGTATTGAACTTGCAAGAAAGGGATTTAGAGTACACGCATTATGCCGGGATACAAGCCATTCTTTAATTATCCCACATACAAACATTACATTCTTTAAAGGTGACATATTAGACAAAGCAAGTCTGAACCGTGCAATGGCAGGCTGCGAACGGGTATATCATACTGCAGCAATTGCCAAAATGTGGTGTCTCGACTTAAACGATTTTTATACAGTAAATGTCATTGGAACCCGCAACGTATTAGAAACGGCAATACAATGTAACGTTAGAAAAGTAGTCCATACTTCAACCTGCGGAGTTTGGGGGCCGGTTCTCAACCATCCGGTAAGCGAAACAGACCCACGCACAACAGGATTTCCAATTCATTACGAAAGAACAAAGTATTTGGCTGAGCTAGAGGTAAGCACCTTTGTAAAAAAGGGACTTGATGTGGTAATTGTAAACCCCTCTCGTGTATATGGCGAAGGTCCTATAACTGAAAGCAACACCGTTGGGAAGATGGTAAGCGGATACGCCAATGGTAAATGGAGGATAATACCGGGAAATGGTGAAAGCGTTGCTAATTATGCTTTTTTAGATGATGTAGTCCGAGGACATTTGGCAGCAATGGAGCATGGTCGAACGGGCAACCGTTACATTTTAGGCGGGGAAGACATAAGTTTTAACCAGTTCTTTGAAACCCTGACACAGGTATCAGGCAAGCACACTAAAATGTTCAGGGTACCTTTGAATATTATCAAACTATATAGCCAGGTGCAATGGCTTAAAACCACCCTTACCAGACTACCTCCGGTGTTCTTACCGGAATTCGCAAACCGCCTAAAGTCAAACCAAAAGTATAGCAGTGCTAAGGCTATCAAAGAACTGAACTATACAATTACTCCTTTTTGGCAAGGACTGAAAAAAACTGTTGACTACTTTAATACTAACCTGATATGAAAAATTCAACTGCATTAATTACAGGCGCCAGTGAAGGCCTGGGCAAATCTTTTGCTTTCGAACTGGCTGGGCGCAACATTAATCTTGTGCTGGTTTCGCTTCCAGGTTCCGGACTACATGATTTAGCTAAGTTTATCAGGCTCAATCTCAATGTGGAGGTTACCTGTTTGGAACTGGACTTAACTGTAACCGAAAATTACTCGAATATTTTTGAAGCTTTGAAATGCCGTGGCATTGTTGCAGATATACTAATTAACAATGCGGGCATAGGAAATTGGTCGTGGTTTGAAGATAAAGACAACAATTTTTATAAAACACAAATTGATTTGAATATCACCAGCACGGTTTTACTCACTCGCCTGTTTCTCGATCATATTGATAAGAAGTGTAAGTCTTTTATCTTAAATGTAGGAAGTTTAGGAAGTCGTTTTGTAGTGCCTAAAAAACTGGTTTATGGTGCAACGAAATCATTTATAAGCTATTTCACACGGTGCCTTCAGATTGAGCAAACTGGCTCAAATACTTCTGTTAGTTTATTAAGTCCCGGAGGGATTAACACTAAGCCTGAATTGCTGGTACTTAATCATACATTAACAGGTATTTCAAAAGCTACTATTTTAGAACCGGAGGAGGTGGCAAAAGTTGCCATTGATGGCCTTTTTAAGGGAAGAAAAGAAATAATTCCGGGTGCAATCAATAAAATTCTTGTGATATTAGATAATCTCCTTCCAGCATCTTTAAAAGAAATCATTATTCGCAAGAAATTAAAAGCCCTCCTAAATTAAATCATATGAAACACGACTTATTCTGTTCCACGTTTCAGCATCTAGACATTATAGTAAGGAATAGGGTCTTGAATACCGTGCTTACTATCGATAAAAACCTTTCATTGGTGTTTTATCAAGACGAGACCTGCATAATAACCGCTAAACGGTTAAGCTTTTGTTATGATATGGGAAAAAGCTTTACAGCAAATACTTTGATGCACCTTTTGATGCAACATAAAATGATACATCTAAAACTAATGCCTGATACACCTGATTTTTTTTCTCACCAAAGCGGCTCGTGTACGCTCGAATAACAAAATTGGGTGCAAACTCATTCATTCTTGGGGAGACGAACAGTGAGGCTATCTGCAAATTATAGGTAATGCGTTGTTTATAGTTCCCTACTGAAGGCAGTTTGCCTGTAATTTACCGGTCAACATCGTCTGTTTCAGCTCATACGTATATGTCTTCAAAACTATTTACAGTACTGAATTAGGTGAGTCATACGTTTTCCAATTCATTTACTTTGATGGTTTGGTAAAACTCCAAAATTCAACCCACCATCAAAACTTCTACATAGACCCCATCCAATCTCAACCCATCTCACCCATCTATAAAAAACTTTCACCCCCCATAGGGGTAAAAACATTTACAGTTGTCTCAATTCAAACAGACAACAATGACACACCTAAAACTAAAGTTAAAAAGAGCAACAGTCATAATTTGCGGCTTTGCTTTAATTACAATTTTCAATCCTAACTCAGCCGCCGCCCAAACCAAAGAACAAAGCAAAATCCACATTGGCTTTATTTATCCGTTAAGCACAAACGGCACTCATGCTCCTTTAGATACCAATACATTGTCATTGCATGTATTGGCTGGTGTATCTGCAGAAGAGAAAGGGCTGGCATTTTCGGGCCTTACAAATGTGGTACGAAATAATGCCCGCGGAATGCTCTTTGCAGGATTTTCTAACCATGTAGGTAAGGAAGTACAGGGAATGGTGTATGCCGGCTTTGCCAACACGTATCGAACGGCTCGCGGTTTGCAGGCTGCAGGCTTTACTAATATCGCTATGGATAGCATCCAAGGAGTACAACTCGCTGGCTTTTTCAATAAAGCAGGGAATGTAAAAGGTCTTCAGGGAGCAGGGTTCGCTAATCTTTCAAAAGAAATTAATGGGAGCCAGTTTGCGGGCTTTGCTAACGTTGCCACGGGAGTAAAAGGGTCGCAGTTTGCAGGGTTTACAAATGTTTCTGGCAAAGCTGTTAGCGGAAGTCAGTTCGCTGGTTTTGCAAATGTGGCCACTGATGTATCGGGTTCACAACTTTCGGGTTTTATTAATGCAGCACGAAAGGTTAAGGGTACTCAGCTAGGTTTTATCAATATTGCCGATAGCAGCGATCATCCAATAGGCATTATCAACATCAGCAAAAATGGCGAAAAGAGCCTCGGTCTTCAAGCAGATGAAACTCAAACGGTGCTCCTCACCTTCCGCTCGGGCGGTAAAAGTTTATATGGCATTATTGGAGCCGGATATAATTTCAAATTAAGTCGCGAGGAATATACTTACGCTTATGAATTAGGTTTGGGCGCCCACCTTTTTAGGATACAATCATTCAGACTAAACACCGAATTAAGTCAGCAATACCTGGAAGACTTTCACCGCGGTTATTATTTCAAAACCACCTTTAGGCTAATGCCATCGCTAAAGCTGGGCAAAACACTAGAACTTTTTGGCGGACCATCCATCAATCTTGTAAACACAAATACTTTCGACGGACGAGATCTCGTAGATCGCTATCTATGGGAACGAAACAATCGCTGGAATGGGGGCTCTCACGGCTTATACATTGGGTACTTAGCAGGAATAAACATTCATATATAAATTAAACATACAAATCATGAAAACTCTATTAGCATCACTTCTTTCAGTTTCAATTTTATTTAGCTCATGCCTCAAAGAGCAATTAGAAGGCAATGGAAATATTATTACCGAAACTCGCACCTTAAGCAATTTCTCGGGTGTAGTAAACAGCGGGTCAAAACGCCTTCACGTAAGCTATGGCCCTGAATATAAGGTGGAACTTCGTGGCTCTTCTAACCTGATTCCTGCTTACCGTAGCCGGATAACGAATGGCGATTTAAGTCTTTACTATGACCGTGTTAATGTAAGATATGATGACATCGAAGTATATGTGACCATGCCCGAAATCAGACGTGCAAATCTCAGCGGAAGCGGAAAGATTCTAATAAATGGCAATTTTCCATCTCAGAATTACTTTGAATCTAGAATTAGCGGATCGGGCGATATTCAGGTTAATAGCAGTTTTGATGTTGACGAACTGGACGTAACAATTTCAGGATCTGGCAGAGCCGATCTGCTTAACATTAAAAGTCGACGTGCAGAAGTACATATTTCAGGCAGCGGCGATGCTAAAGTGCATGTTACAGACCATTTAAAGGCAAAGATAAGTGGAAGTGGAAGAACTTATTATATGGGCAATCCTACGATTGAATCTGATATTAGTGGCAGTGGTAAAGTTGTGAGATATTAGGTAAATGTGTTAAATCTTGTCATTTTCGAACGCAGTGAGAAATCTTTTTAGATCTCTCCTGCGTCAAGATGAAAAAGTGTCGAGATGACAAATTGTCTAAATCTTCTGCGACTAATACCGGATTAATTAATCCCAAAAAACAAAAGATGTACAGCACCACAACTCTTAACCTTCCGGATTTTTCTCTAAGTTTGAGGAAGATCTTTATAGTGGAAGTTTCTAATCCTGATTCAGCATTTCTGTATGACGATGTTGCGTTTGAACAACTGTTTAAAACGCATTTCAAGGCATTGCATGCGTATGCAACTGTCACACTTCGCGATAAAGAACAGGCTGAAGAAATTGTTCAGGGCGTATTTATTAAGCTCTGGGAGAAAAGGGAGCTGCTGCATATCGATACATCTGTAAAAGCATATTTATACCGCAGCGTTCACAACGAATGCCTCAACCACATTAAGCACAATAAGGTAAAGGCGAAGTACGAAGAACATGCTATTTATAACTCTCCCGGACATACAGAAAGTGCTGCTAAGCTTCTTGAATTAAAAGAACTCGAGGGGCATATACACCAGGCATTAAGCGAACTTCCGCAACAATGCCGCATCATTTTCCAAATGAGCCGGTTCGAAGAATTGAAATACAAAGAAATTGCCGAACAACTAAACATTTCCATTAAGACGGTAGAGAATCAAATGGGTAAAGCGTTGAAGTTGATGCGAGCTAAGTTGCAAGATTTTCTGCCACTTATTTTAATCTGGTTAGATCGGATGTTATGATAGAGATGAACGACGACCTGCTAATAAAATTTCTGCTGAAAGAAACCACCGACGAAGAAAATCGGGAGGTGCAGGTTTGGCTTGAAGCGGATTTAGTGAATAAAAAGCACTTCAATGATTTTGAACTTATCTGGAAGCAAAGCAAGAATTTGGCTATCACTAATACCATCAATGAAAATGATGCCTGGAAGCGGTTTCAGGGGAAATTGACGGAAAAACAAACCGCTGAAGAAGGAAATATAAAACCTATTTGGCAAAATCCTTTCTGGCGAAACATCGCGGCAGCGATACTTTTAGTAGCAGGTACCTGGTTTGTTTATACCCAGGTTCTAACTCCCGAAACAATACTTATGGCAAGCAACAAGGTGCTCATAGAAACCTTGCCCGATGGTTCGGAAGTAACGTTAAACAAGAATGCGGAACTTTCTTACTCTTTTCCTATTACCGCGAGAAAAAGGTTAATAAAGCTGGAGAAAGGAGAAGTATTTTTTAAGGTAAGCTCGAACAAAGCTAAACCATTTATCATTCAGGCGCACAATGTAACGATCAAAGTGGTAGGTACGTCTTTTAACGTGAATCATTTACCAAAAACCACTGAAGTTATCGTTGAGAGCGGCATTGTGAAAGTGAGTGATGGAAGCCAAACAATAACACTTCGAAAAGGACAAAAAGTAGTCACCGGTAGCGATGGAAAACTGGCGATCGAGCCGGTAAAAGATGAACTGTATAACTACTTCCGGACAAACCGATTCACAGCAAAAAACACTCCTTTATCAAAAGTAGTTGAGGTACTAAACAAAGCTTATGGTGTAAATATTGTAATTGCGAATCCCGCTTTGGCGGATCAAACCTTAACTACTACGATTGAGGTTGGATCACTCGATCAAAACTTACAGCTAATTGCCGAAACGCTGGATCTGAAAATTGAACGCTCTAATTCCAGTATTTTGTTGAAATAGTATGCGGATCTTTTTGGTTGCTTTCTTCTTTCTATTCTCAGGCATTGTAAAGGCGCAGCACAGTTCTCCGCCTGCATCTAACTTATCCCGAAATATATCTCTCAATATCAAAGATCAACCTTTAAGCATGGTCTTGAATAAAATGAGCTCGGCTGGGAACTTCTTTTTTTCTTACAGTGGCGATGTTATAAAATCAGATCCCGTAGTTTCAATTTATGCACAAAACACCAGCGTAAAAAATGCACTCTCAGAGCTTCTAGATGAGGAAGTTGAATATAAGGAAAGCGGAAAATACATTATCCTCCGCTCGGTCTCTCAACGATTTAGAGTAGTGCCCGAAGTTGTTAGTAATACAGAAGATGCTTACGAGATTCAAGGTTATGTATACGATGAAAGCACCGGGGGAAAAGTAAAAAACGCAAGCGTTTATGAGCGAAGCCTTCTTAAAACAACCCTTACAAATCAGGATGGCTATTTCAATCTCCAGCTTAAAGGCGAACAGAAATCAATCGCACTTACCTTTAGCAAGGAAAACTTTCGGGATACCACCATTCAATTTTTGCAAAGTGTAGTTATCAATGCTAAGAGCAATCATGCTGGTAATGAGGGAGTCTTAAACAGGATAGAACGCCTTGGCCTGAGCCGATTTCTTACCACATCGCGGCAGCGCATTCAAAGCTTAAATATTGGCTCCGTTGTGGCTAATGCACCTTTCCAGGCTTCTCTCCTACCGGGATTAAGTACCCATGGAATGCTTAGTTCGCAGGTTGTTAATAAAGGTTCACTCAACTTATTTGGCGGATATACGGCCGGGGTTGACGGTGTTGAGGTAGCCGGGTTTTTTAATATTAATAAAAAAGATGTCAAAAAATTTCAGGCAGCCGGTTTTTTAAATCTGGTTGGCGGCTCGGTAACCGGATTTCAATCGGCAGGACTTTTTAATGTAGTGCTTGATAGCGTTAAAGGTTTTCAAGCTGCCGGATTGTTTAACTATGTTAATGATAAAGTTTATGGAGTACAGGCGGCAGGACTTTCAAATGTAGCTCGAAATAATGTTTATGGTACTCAGCTAGCCGGGTTGACAAATACTAACTGGCAAGATATTGAAGGCGTGCAAGTCGCAGGGCTGGCTAATTTTTCACGCAAATCAACCGGTGGTTCGCAAATAGCCGGATTGGCAAATGTTACCGGTAATCAATTAAAAGGGATTCAGATTAGTGGTTTACTAAATTACGCAAAGCGGATGAACGGCACCCAGATAGGTTTGATTAATATTGCCGATACATCTTCGGGCTACAGCATTGGCTTGCTTAACCTGGTTAGGAAAGGATATCATAAAGTTAGCCTTTCGGCGAACGAAGTGATGAATGCAAACCTCAGTCTCAAAACCGGAAATTCTAAATTATATACCATGCTAATTGGTAGTGCTAATTTTTCTAACAATGAGAAAGCTTATGCAACAGGCCTTGGCTTGGGCCACGATTTCATTTTTACAAAAAACTTTTCGATTGCCGCCGAACATTCAAACCAGTTTCTACATCTGGGTCGTCGGAATGAACTGAACGTTCTTAGCAAAGTGCAGGCAAATGTGCAATATCAAATTATAAAAGGATTCACCGTTTTCGCCGGACCTTCTTTCTCGGCATATTATTCTGATGCACCAACGAATCCGGTAAACGGCTATAGATCCAGGATCGGGCCTGCCAATCGAACCCACATAGCTAAAAACATATTTGGCTGGCCAGGCTTTGCAGTGGGGATAACATTAATGTAAGTGTGTCAATTAAGATTCCTTCACACCTCGTGTATAGATGATCAAACCGTTCAAAAAGTTCCTTAGTATCTGATCTCCGCAAGGTTTAAAATTCGGATGATCTTCATTGCGAAAGATTGCACCAAGTTCAGTTTTGCTGATCCTAAAATCAACCAGACTTAGCACATGAATATATCGGTGTCGGTGAATTTCATCGCCACCCGCAGCTTTTTCATGATATCGTTATTGCTCATAATGCAATTTACATCATTGGCATCATTTATCTACGCTTTCTTCTTATCCACAATAAGAACCCTGTTATCGAAAGTAGCGAAGGACTTAAGCCTGCAATGCAATAGATCAGTTTTACTAAAAAACTTCCATACAATCCGGAGTGTAAGGGGAATGCTATATTGTCCCATTTATTAACAACAGATTGGTTGGCAATATTCAGTCGGTTTAATTCCTTCCCTGTTAAAGGATCAAATTCGATACTATTTGCGTGCTTACCAAAAATTGAACTCTGGGTAACAAGGGCTCCATATAGTTTAATGGTTTCATCCCTGTCTTTGGGTAAGGTAATTGCTGAAACTTTAAATCCGGTAAAGGTCGTTTCCGCAGTCTTTACAATAGAATCTAACGAAACCGAGATAGGGAAATTCATTTTTTGGGGCTCAATAGTTTCCTGATAAGTTGAGGGCTGAAAGACGTAACGCAGCATCCAAAATCCGGTAATGGCAAACATAAGATTGAAAACTAATGACCAGACCCCTATAATCCGATGGAGTGACGATGAAGCTTTGCGCCAGTTAGAAAATTTAAACGTAATCTTAAACATCAGCACCCTGAGCAGATGTTTTCGGTAAACGTAAACCCCGGTAAAGATTGACAGAAGTAGGCAGATTGACAATATGCCCACCAGCAACTCTCCAACCGCCCCCGCCAGCAAGCCGTAATGCAGACCTAATAACCACCCAAAAAAATACTCGCGTGCATTACGGCTTCCTAAATAATCTCCTGTATAAGGATCATAATAAGCAAACGTCCATACAGCTTGCTTCTGTACGGATAGTTCGATTGAAGCGTCAGGATTATTAGGAAAATGCCTGAAACGAATAAAACTTCCCGGAAATTGTTGCGACGCGGATTTGTAAATAGTATCAAGCGATATTTTATGCTGTGTTGGTGTAACACTCAACAATGGAGGATTAAGTGCTCTGTCGATTTCTTCGTGGAAAACCAGTATACAGCCAGAAAGACTAATCACCAGAAGCAAGGTTCCGGTGATTAGCCCTAAAATACTATGAATGGCAAATATCTTTCTGCCCCTCATTTAAAAACTGTAGCCAAGGGTCGCACGGAAGCTTCTTGGCATTCCTGCCCAGAATATACCGCGGCCATAACCTCCTGTATAGTGCCTTACATTTGTTAGGTTATACACGTTTAATCCAAAGTTTATCCCAGAGCGGCGATAATTTAATCCAGCATCTGTTGTTGTAAATGCAGGGAGAGAAAAACCAGGTGTGAAGGTATTTCTTTTACCCACATGCTGAAATCCCCCATTGAGGCTCAGCCCTTTAAAAAGGCCATTTGGAATACTGTATTTGAGCCAGGTATTTGCTGTAGTTTGAGGAGCCATTGGATACCAACTTCCTTCGGGGGCTCCAAACTCTCCGCCGTTTAAATTTTTCGTTTCATTGTACGAGTAATTGGTAATAATACTTAACTGTTGTGTAATGCCACCTTGAACGGTAAGCTCAACTCCTTTACTGCGTGCCCTTCCACTGGAAACCTGACGAATATTTTTTTCATCTGTAGGGTCTTCCGGAATTAAAATATTCGTTTTTTTAAGATTATAAAATGCAAGTGTGGGAACTAAGCGGCCTTCTAACAATTCAGCCTTTATTCCCACTTCATATTGAGAAGCTTTTTCCGGATCAAACGGGCCTCCGGCCGACTTCAGGTTGGAGTATTGGGGCTGAAACCCTTCGCTATAGCTTGCATAAAGAGACACTGAGGGATGAGGTAAATATACTAATCCAAGTCTCGGAAGTATTACACCTGCTTTGGATGTGTCGCGAGTATCAGCAACAGTCGGATTATCGTCAGTAAGTGTTGAGGTATAAGCATAAGTATCGTAGCGCAACCCTAATAATGCTTTGACTTTGCCGCTCAAATCAATTTGATCTTGCATATATAGCCCGGCAATCGTGGTGTTTTCCCTGGTATCAAAACCGAATTCTTTATTTGCTTCAGTTTTTCGTAATTGATAATCTGTCGAATAATCCGGTGAATAGACATTGATATTTGGACCAGTCCATCGTGCCAAATAGTAGTTTCTTCCGGCATTTCCTAAATCAAAGCCTCCAACAATATTATGTCTGATAGTACCCGTATTTAACTTTCCTTCGGCATAAATATTAGCTTGATAGGCGTAAAGCGGTTTTTGCTTAAAATAAGACAGGTATCGGTTCTTAAGTAGATTGTCGCTTTCTACCACAAGACCACCAAAATTGCTTGTCATGTCTTGTTGCTCTTGTCGCGACTGAACCGTACGGGCCAGTATATTCAATGAGAAGGAATCGTTGAAATTATGCCTTAATCTTAATTGCCCTGATAAACCCTTGGTTTTACTGAAATCATCAGAATTGTGCCTGGACCAGCGAATAGGCAAGGCATCGAGGTTGTAAGAGCCGTCGGCTCGTTGGACGGCTAGAATTCCTCGTTCATAACCTACAGTCCGGTTATCGTTATATAAATTTAATTCTAGCGTAGCACTTGTACGGTCGGTTATATTATACTTAATGGAAGGGGCCAGGAACACGTGATCCAATTTTTGCTGTTCATTAATAGCGCCCGAATTTTCGTACCCGGCTATGAAACGGTAATAAACCCTGGAGCTAAGTGGTCCAGTAGCATCGGCCATAAATCTTTTTTGGTTGTAGGTTCCATAGGTGGCTTGCACCTCATACTTTGCAGTTGCAAGGGGCTGTTTGGTAACAATGTTTATTATTCCCCCCGGGCTAGCATTACTAAAAAGTGATGATGCCGGACCTTTAATTGCTTCAATCTTCTCAACATTATATAATTGCCCAGGCATGTCAAACTGGTACAGGGCGCCACGAACGCCATTGTAAGCAAAGTTCCCATCGTTTGAACGGAAGCCACGCATACTATAATCCTGATAAGTGGAGAAAGTAGCCATCCCCGCAACATTCTTTATAACCTCATTAATTGTAAAAGCCTGCTGGTCTTTAAGAATCTGCTGAGTAATTACTTGGATCGACTGAGGGATTTCTTTCAATGGCGTAGCTGTACGAGTAGCCAGGTTACTGGCATCGTTTCGATAGGCGACATAACTACTAATGGTGACTTCACTTAATTCATTTGATGTTTTTTGGAGAGTGATTATTACTGATGACCGCTTGCCTTCCTCAACGACCACGGATTGTTCAAGGGATTCGAAGCCTACACCTTTAGCTGTGATTGTATAACTTCCAGCCTTTACTGAAGGAAAATTGAAATTCCCATTTTCATCTGTGATGGCAGTCCGGCCTAAACCCTCGATAGAAACAGATACATATTGGGCTGATTCAGTGTCAGAAGTTTTAACCGAACCGTTGATGGATCCAGTTTGAGCATATAGCTGGGAAGAAAAAACTATAAGAAACAATTGTAAAAATTTTATCATTCGTTTAAATTTTTGACAAAGCTATATTTATTAAGATTA
Organism: Pedobacter sp.; assembly: GCA_036399495.1. Taxonomy (GTDB): domain Bacteria; phylum Bacteroidota; class Bacteroidia; order Sphingobacteriales; family Sphingobacteriaceae; genus Paradesertivirga. Next base: position 10,361 of record DASWMZ010000131.1, on the reverse strand, counting down.
ATTCCAAATAACAAAGTGCAAATGTTGCCGATGGACAGCTTTGATCTGATACGGCTTGTGCAATCTAAACTTTGCCATCACTTTTGTGTTCACTATACAATGTCAAAAGAAACCTTCAGGAATAGGGTTTATACTATTATATTTCATTCGGATACACCCGGTGGACGAAGGTTCGATGTAATTCTTTTATGGCTCATCCTCCTTAGTATGCTTTCTGTTTTCCTTGAAAGCGTTGCTTCCGTCAGGAAAAACTATCAATCAATTATCACTGCTGTTGAATGGTTCTTTACTATTATTTTCACCATAGAGTATATTTTTAGACTATACAGCTCGCCCCGCCGCTTGCGTTACTTTTTCAGCTTCTATGGCATTATTGATCTCATGGCAATAATCCCCGGATACCTGGGTCTCCTGATTCCAAACTTACAATACCTACTGGTTATTCGGGCTTTACGGTTGCTCCGGGTTTTCCGGATATTAAAGCTTACCCGCTACCTAAATGAAGGGGACGTATTAAAACAGGCTTTGAAAGCAAGTATGTATAAAATTGTAGTGTTTATAGCTACAGTTGTAACTATGGTAACCATTATGGGAACGGTCATGTACGTTATCGAAGGTGAAAAAAACGGATTTACGAGTATTCCAATATCAATTTACTGGGCAGTGGTAACCATCACTACTGTGGGCTACGGTGACATCTCTCCGGAAACACCTTTAGGACAATTTCTTGCTGGTGTATTAATGATTATTGGTTATGGGATTATAGCTGTACCTACTGGGATAGTATCTGCAGAAATGTCTAAAGCTTCCAACGTTCCTTTAAAGCCCTGTGTCGCCTGCAGCAATCTGATTTCTCCGCCGCATGCGCGTTTTTGTTCGAATTGCGGACTGGAGCAAAATCAAAATCCGACTTCCCAACTTAGCTAGTCCATAATCGTTTATGATACCGTAGTGGCCAACCATAAGTGATTTTTAGCGTTCCGAAGACCTGACTAGGGTTTGACAAGATTGATTCTACCACTCAACTACAATAACCGGCTTTTTCAAGTCAGTATTAATAGCGCAGAGAAGTAGATTCTTTTCAAATGAGAAAGTTTCTGCTATTCCATTTACCAAAACTTTCTTGGGCGCGCTGGTTGTATACGCTTTAAAAGTACCGCCTTCATAGAGTTGAATTTCGACACGCTTTGCGCCTGCCCACTTTTCATTTAAGATCGTTGCCGGAGCATTGTATTTATTAATCAGACCAAAAGCTGCAAAGTTATTCTTAATAGGCACCACGTATTGTAGCTGATAGCCCAACCTCGGTAAACTTATATTGAAAGATTCTGACTTTTTAGCAAGTCGCAATTGCTGAGAAAAGTATTCGTAAATAGCAAACCGATCACCTTTTAATCCATAAACATCCGAAGCTTTAAATTTCCCGGAAACGGTATTTGCATCTGCAGCATTCCATAAACCGAGCAGTCCTTTATCTCCAACTTTAGAAAATGCCTTAAACAATTGAGGCTTTTGAACCTGAAACAAGCAATCTTCGGCAGGTAACAATGGTGTATCCGATTTGATTATTCGACCATCGGAATAAACGATACGATTTAATAAGTCGAAGTTTTGCTCACCAGGGTTATCAGTTAAATAGATCGGACCATTATTAATGGTTCTCGCAATTGCATGCGATACAGCATTTCGATTATGCGATTGAAACATATCGAAATCCGGGTAAACCATTTGAGAAAAATAGGTGGAATTGTATATAGCCTGCACGAGGTGTGCCGGGGCATTTCCCTTTTGGAGATTATAACTCTCTCCCGGCTTGTAAGGGAAATAATCCTCTACCGACCTTGCCACTGCCGATGTGCCGAAATTTAAATAGGCATCCGCCGACATATCCATACAATTTAGTACAGCGCCATCAAAATTCACATCCGCGGAAGCGTACAAAGCTTTATGCATCGCAGTAGAAAGATCGAAAATAGGGTAATTGTCGACCGCCATTTTTTCGGGCACTAGCTGGTTATCAACTTTGATAAAATCGAAACCCTCGTTTTTCATATAACGATGCCAGGTGCTATAAAAGGTCGTCAGAGAATCGCTGTTAGGTTTTATGAAATGGTAGGTCTTTTTTGGAGCTGAATCGTCATCAGTTGGACTCTGCTTCTGTGTCCAGGAAAATAATTCACCTTTATAAAGTTTACCAAGCTCAGAATCTGGATCGATGCCATTCCAGTGACCATTAAAGGCATGCCACAAGCCTGTATATTTAATTCCAAATTCGTTTTTCAAACGATTAATTACAGGCTTAAATCCACTGGGAAACTTTGCAGGATCCGGCTTTAAAGAAGTTAGCTGCTGCCGATTATGTTGAAACCAGCCATCGTCTATCAAAACCCAGCCCAACGGAAATTTCTGATCGGTAAAGGACTTTACACTTTTAATGATATGTGCTTCATCCAGATTCTTCCCATTATCTGATGCGTTCCAGGTACACCAGCCAATATATTCAAAGGGCAGGGGCATTTTTTTCTTCGCAACTAAATTTTCTTCTTTGCCTATCGCGGCTAAAGCGGTGCTATAAATTCTCTTAAAAAGCTCAAAGGGATCTTTCCCAAAAGCAACCGCCAAAGCAGGAATTGTTTGATTTTCATTGGGAGCATAAGAAACGGCTTTGCTCCCCCACTTATCAAAATTACTACCGAGCGTGGTGCGAAAACCATTTCCGCTTAAAGGAACTGCGGCGCCGTACGTCCCGTCAAGGTATTGCCAATAAAAAAATTGAACATCCCAACTCTCCATCTTCACAGCGCTGCTTATCGCGATGGGCTTTGTCCAGCTGTTCCATGGTTTGTATCGCCAGATAATGAGTCCTTGCTTTAGCCTTGGAATGTTATCAAAAAAAACTCCGGCGAACGCGCTTTTTCCAATGTTTTTTGCCGACTGTACAGTAAACAAAGCGACATCATTTTTAATTACACTTTCCACCTGAAGCTGTTCGGCACTGCCCTCCTTCAACCCGACACCACCGCTTAAAAGAGTTTTAGCATTTTGTTTAATTACCAGCTTTCCATCTTTATTAGCTATCGCGATGCTTTGTGATATAGCTGCTTGACACAACAAGAGTTGGGCTGACAGAAGGATAAGATGTTTAGATAGTTGCATTAGAAAGACTTGATTATGAGACTTAAAATATGAGCGCAGTTATATCATCATTCTCATTTTAACTGATGCTTAATTTGCATATAACAGATAAAAAACCAAAATTTTCTATCTTACATAAATATCTGATTTATGAATATAGTTGTTACAGACGGATTTACATTAAATCCAGGTGATTTAAGTTGGGATGAGATTCACGCTCTGGGAAAAGTAACATTGTATGATCGAACGCCAACCGAATCTATAATTGAAAGATGCAAGGATGCCGACATCATACTGACCAATAAAGTACCATTTAGCAGAGAGGTTTTAGAAAAACTTACCCGAACAAAAGTAATTAACGTAACCGCAACAGGGTATAACATTATTGATACTAAAGCTGCGAACGAGCTGGAAATTCAGGTTTGTAATGTACCTGCATATGGCACTGCATCGGTGGCCCAACATGTTTTTGCGATGATGCTTGAATTGACCAGTCATGTTGGTTTAAACGCTAATGCTACAGCAGAGGGAAAGTGGGAGAATTGTGCCGACTTCTGTTTTACCGAAAAACCTATAATGGAAATAGCCGGTAAAACGCTTGGAATTGTTGGCTTGGGCCACATTGGCGAGCAGGTAGCGCGGATAGCAAATGCCTTTGATATGAAAGTGTTGTATAACAGCAGATCTCCCAAAACGACTCAACAAGCTGCATACAGAGATTTGAACGCATTATTCGCTGAAAGCGATTTTGTCTCACTCCATTGTCCGCTTACGCCGGAAAATAAGGAGTTTGTAAATAAAGAGCTTATAAGTAAAATGAAGCCAACTTCCTATTTAATCAATACGGCACGCGGGCAATTAATAAACGAGCAGGATTTGGCTGACGCATTAAATGAAAACATTATAGCAGGCGCAGCTTTAGATGTTTTATCAGTCGAACCGCCCCCTTCAACAAATCCTTTATTAAAAGTATCGAATTGCTTAATTACGCCACATACTGCATGGATAAGTAAAGAGGCCAGGGTTAGAATTATGATGATAACGGCGCAAAATATAAAAGCATTTTTAGATGGGAAGCCAATTAACGGAGTAAGCTAAAAATTTCAATACAGATGCTAGGTATATTACTGCTATGAAGAAAATTATAATAACCAGCATATTGCTATTTACTTTAGAAACACTTCTTCATACCTTAATTATAGCAATTTTTATAAAAAACGAACAGAAAAATGATATCGGATTATTTGGTGGAGGTTATATTAAACTAAAAATAATTTTTTATTTACTACCATACCTCATTGCTCATACCCATTTCATAAGGAACAGGAAATATGATTTTTTTAAGTTTGGAATTTTTCAAGCTTTATTATTTGTTTGCTCAAGTATTTTGGTATTTCCTATAGTAGGAATGTTGTTTAACTATTTCTTTACTTTCATAATAATCTCAGGTTTTCTTATTAGCTCTTTTGTAACACCACTGTTAATTTTCAGCATACAAAAGGTCATATTACATTATAAATGCTTTCAAAACAAGTGACAAGGCAACTTTAAAGTCTGCCCTATTTGATACGCTGTACCCGAATCAGCTCAAAAGCATCGCCTGACGCTTCTTCTAAATCTCATTTGCCTGAATTGAGCAAAAAACTTAAAGATAAAAGATGAGAAGAACTCTATGATATTCTATACCTAATTTTAATCCTTCTCATCCCTGTCCTCACTTTACGTCAGGTGTCAACACCATCACAAATCCGCCGTTAGCCAAAACATTCACTTTCTGTACTCCATTCTTTTTGAAAGTAGCTTCAGAAGCTTTTATCTCTCTTGGAGAGGCCCCATCTGATAAAATTGTGGCTTTATAAGACGGACTTGAAAGAAAAGGTAATCTTAGGTAAAAATTTTTTACGCGGGCTTCGCCATTAGATCCTGCTATGTACCAGGTTTTGCCGCTTCTTCTGGCCAATACCGTTTCTTTGCCAGGCTCTCCCTGAACAAATTTAGTTTCGTCCCAGGTGGTAGGAACGGTTTTCATAAAAGCTTTAACCTTGCTATCCAACGCCTGATAAGGAGCAGCCCTATCCGCAAAGTGAAGAATTCCGGTTTCAAATAAAACGCTCAGTGCAAGTTCATGAGCATTGGTTGTGATATGTTTACAGCAATCGTAGTCTGACAACGTTACAGGGGTATAATCCATAGAGCCAACTACATTTCTGGTATAGGTAAAAATGTTGTTTTGAACCGGAGCCTGCAGAGCAAACTCTTTTCCCCATCCATAATTTTCAGCACCTCTAACGGCTTCCATACTCAACAAATTAGGATAGGTTCTGGCCCAGCCGCGAGGCAGTGTACAACCATGAAAGTTTACCAGGATTTGTTCCGCGGCAGCGTCTGTTAATATATCATGATAGAGTTGTATTACATCCTGTTTATCGCTTTGAAAAAAATCAATTTTAATCCCTTTTACCCCCCATGCTCTTAGTTTTTTAAACTCGGCTTTGCGTTTTTCCGGGTTGTTCATAATGTCACGTGGCTGTTCCGCAACTGTGTTATGCGGACCACCGGAGTTATACCAAAACCACAAAGGCACGCTTCGGGAATTAGCATATTTAACAAGGTCTTCTATAGTACCACCACCTTGCATTACATTCCAGTTTGCATCAACCAACGAATACTCCCAGCCCATTTCTTTAGCCAAATCAACAAACTTCTTCAACTTTCCAAAGTCGCGACTGCTATCATGATCGCCCCACCAGCTCCATGAAGACCGGCCTGGCTTTACCCAGCTCGAACTCCCGGTTCGGTTGGCTGCCGCCAGATGGAAAACCAGATTTGACTCTACGATAGTTCCTAGTTGCTTCCCAATTATAAAAGTGCGCCATGGTGTATAAAATGGCGCTTTTGAAGTGGCTGTAATTTCGCCAACGCCCATGCCTTCACCCTGAAGCGGCTGCGCTACCCGGTAAACGCCGTTGTTAGTAACAGAGTCGAGATGCGCTCCAAAGTAAGTACCTTCAAGGTTAGTTTCGGTAAGTAACAGCCAATGTCCGGATGTTTGGAATAAGGCAGGAAAGAGCCAACCCGACCTATCTTTTGCGTTAGTTCCAATTTTTACACCATTGGTGTAAACGCCTTCATATCCGGGCCCCCATTGGCTAGGTAAATCGTGATTTTGGTGCCATACTTTTCCGTTAACCGGAATTGAGAATTGGGTTTCCTCAGAATTAACCGTCAGCGTTTGAGCATTATGGGGGAAGTTATATCTGAAAGCAACCCCGTCATTGTAAGCTCTAAGATCGATCTGAATGGTTGCATTGTTCTTATTTTTAAAGGTAACACTGGTTTCATTCCCGAAAGCATTATTCAACTTTCTTTTTCCTGAAGTTAATTTATAGAGTTCGTTAATTCTTTTACCACTTGTCTTAACAAAGGTTAAGCCATTAGAGAAACTTCCGGAAGACGTTTCCATCCCTAAAGAAGAGCTTTTAACTACCTCAACATTTCCGGATAACACTTTATAAAGCAGTTTTCCATTCGCATTACTTAAAACTAATTGAAGTGATTTATTAGGGGAAGATACCCTCCATTCATTTTGCGCATACGTGTGTTGTATCGTAAACAGTACCAGGAGAAAAAATAAAATACGTTTCATTATCTAAGTTTAAATTATTAAAGATCGAATATGGGTTTATATAGCTTATTTAACAACTACATTGTTTGCATTTTCAGAATATGGCTTGAGTTGATTATCCGTAAAAAACAGAATATAGAATAAATCCATCAACAATTTGGATATTCCGAAAAACAACATCACTACAGTTAAAGAAAACAGATTAAATACGCCAATGCTGAATTTGTTTAAAAGAACGGTTTTCTTAATTAACTTTAAAGATTAAAAGTGCTTTTCTTGATTATGAAATTTGACTTGAAATTATATTTCCAGGAAAATAAACCTTTATACATTCAAATTTCCGAATCAATTATCAACTCCGTCAGCTTAAAGAAATTAAAGCTGGGCGACCGCATTCCTTCTATCAATCAGTTAAGTGAAGAATATCTTCTTTCCAGAGATACGGTTGAGAAAGCTTATAAAGATTTGATGAAAAAAGGGATTATTACTTCCGTTAAATGAGTATCGGCTGCCACACAAACTTTGGGATTTTACAAAAAACGATTATCACCATTGGGTTAAACAAGAAGGCTTAATTGAAAAATTACCGCCAATCGCTCCCTCAGATTCTGTATATCCTGCATTATTTGAAAACAGAAATTATCAGGTTGGTGTAGGGTTACATGATAGTTCTGCTGCATTAATTCCATATCTAGTAAACTTACACGAGCCTTTTATACTCATTTCAACCGGAACCTGGTGTATCAGTTTAAACCCATTTAATGACTCACCTTTAACAGACGAGGAGCTAAAAGCAGATTGCCTGAGCTATCTGCAATACAATGGAAAACCGGTTAAGGCTGCCAGGGTTTTCGCCGGATTTAAACATGAGCAAGAGTTAAGCGTATCGCATCTCACTTTAATCAGGATGTGGAAAAATTCAAAACCATAACTTTCGATCCAGCTATTATTACCTCTTTGCAGAACAACAACCTTTCCAAAGAAGAAATTCATTTTGACGACTCAGATTTCTCTAGCAAGTCGTTGGATACTTTTAAATCGGACGTAGAGGCTTACCATCAGCTTATACTAGATCTGGTAAAGCAACAATATGAGTCGACGCTATTAGTTTTAACAGGTTCTAATATGAAAAGGATCTTTGTAGATGGCGGTTTTAGCAAAAATTCAATTTATATGAATTTACTTGCACGTTTTTTCCCCAATATTGAGATATTTGCAGCGTCGGTTGCGCAAGCAACAGCAGTAGGAGCAGCTCTGTCAATTCACCACAAATGGAACACGAAACCGCTTCCCAACGACATTATTGAACTTAGATACTATTCTTGAACGAAACGCAACACTATGAGGGTTGGTCTTTTTATTCCATGTTATGTTGACCAATTTTATCCAAACGCCGCAATTTCCACTTTAAAGCTTTTAGAAAAGCTTGGGGTAGATGTATTTTATCCACCAAAACAAACCTGTTGCGGTCAGCCCATGGCTAATTCAGGATATGAGCATCTTACACAAGGATGCAATGAACTGTTCACCGAAAACTTTTCCGGCTTCGATTATATTGTGGCTCCTTCCGGGAGTTGCGTGCTTCACCTTAAAGAACATTTAAAATCTAAAAAGAATCCTGCGGAAGCAGATTCGATCAGAAACAAACTATTCGAACTCGTAGAATTTTTAACCGATGTATTGAAAGTAGAAAATCTTACTGCCTCTTTTCCTCACAAAGTGGGTTATCATAGCAGTTGCCATGGCCAGAGGGGATTAAAGCTTTCGCAGATGACCGAGCTTGTTGCCCCCGGTTTTTCGAAACCCTACCACTTACTTTCGATGGTTAAAGGATTAGAGATGGTGGAACTGAATCGTAAAGATGAATGCTGCGGTTTCGGGGGAACGTTTTGCGTGGTAGAAGAAGCTGTTTCTTACAAAATGGGAAAGGATCGGGTTGACGATCATCTACAAAACGAAGCCGAATATATTACCGGAGCCGATATGTCTTGTTTAATGCATATGGAAGGCATTCTAAGAAGGCAGAATAGCAATGTGAAGGTTTTACATATTTCAGAAATACTTAACGCAGAGAAAGTATGAAAGAAGTAAAGGATCATGCTCAATTATCTGATGTATTTAATATTGATGAAAACCGTGTAAACTGGCACGATGAAACACTTTGGTTCATCCGCCAAAAGCGCGACAAAGCGGCTAATTCTATCCCCGACTGGGAAAAACTAAGAGAAACCGCTTCACAGATTAAAAATAACGTGCTTTCAAACTTACACGATTACCTTGTTCAATTTGAGGAAAACGCGAAAGCAAACGGGGTAATTGTACATTGGGCCGCTGATGCGAAAGAACATAACGACATTGTTTATTCCATTTTAAAAAAACATGGCATTAATCAGATGGTGAAAAGCAAATCGATGCTTACCGAAGAATGCCATTTGAACGAGTTTTTAGAAAAAAAAGGAATTGGTGTGATTGACTCGGATTTGGGGGAGCGTATAGTTCAGCTAGCCAAAGAGCCGCCAAGCCACATTGTATTACCTTGTATTCATAAAAAGAAAGAAGAGATCGGGGAATTATTTCACGAGCATTTAGGCACAGAAAAAGGCGTTTCAGATCCTAAGATCTTAGCAGAGGCGGCCAGACATCATTTACGCGAAACCTTCCTTACCCGCCGCGCCACTCTAACAGGTGTAAATTTCGCTGTAGCGGAAACAGGTGAATACGTGATCTGTACCAATGAAGGCAATGCCGACATGGGTGCTCACTTAGCCGATGTGCAAATTTCCAGCATGGGGATTGAAAAGCTGGTTCCGCAAAGAAAGCATCTAAGTGTATTCTTGCGCTTACTTGGTCGTAGTGCTACCGGACAGCCAATTACTACTTACTCCAGCCACTTTAAAATACCAAGAAACGGCCAGGAAGTTCATCTAATTTTAGTTGATAATGGAAGAACTACCCAGCTTGGAAGGAAAGATTTTAGAAATTCTTTGAAATGTATTCGCTGTGCAGCGTGCATGAATACTTGCCCTGTTTACCGTAGAAGCGGAGGCCATAGCTACCACAGTACCGTTGCAGGCCCGATTGGTTCTATTTTAGCGCCAAACATAGACATGAAAGATCATGCCGATCTTCCCTTTGCCTCTACCCTTTGCGGATCCTGCTCTAATGTTTGTCCGGTAAAGATCGACATACACGATCAATTGTATAAATGGCGCCAGGTGATTGTGAAAGAAGGCTATTCAAATGCAAAGAAAAGCGCCGGAATGAAAGTGATGGCTTCTGTTTTGAGTTCTCCCGCAACTTATCATCTTGCGGGTAAAATGGGAAGACTTACTTTGAAATACATCCCTTTTGCGGTTAGTAACAGCTTTAATCCCTGGTATAAAAACCGGGAGATGCCAGAGCCGCCCAAGGAATCATTTGGGGAATGGGTAAAGAAGAACAGAAAATAATATGAGCAGCAGGGATACTATCTTAAGTAAAGTTAAACAAGCTCAGCCGGAAAGAATACCTTTAATTGACCTTCCGGATTTTGAAGTTCGTACAGATTTAATAGAGACCTTCACAGCCGTTGCAACGGGTATTGGGAGTAAAGTAGTCGAAA
>DASWMZ010000130.1:0-18717 GCA_036399495.1 Pedobacter sp. | reverse complement strand
AGGATAGTGTCCCTCTGTCAGAGTTAACCTTTCCACAAAATTCACAGCTTATTAACAAAAGAAAAAGAAGCAAAAAGAAAATCTTACAACAATAACAAAATTAATAACTGTGATTATTTGGTTAGTACAAACCTAAAGGCTTGTCGGCGGTAATACTATCTCCTCAAGCAGATAATGAGTAAAGAATTTCTGCACGTCTTCCAAATGTTTAGGGAAGGTATACATGATGAGAGGGATATCTTCTGTGCTCATACAAATAATGCGTATTTCTATATCTTACTCTGGTGGTAATCGCGGCTGATAATCTTCCTTTGTATATTCTCCCCATAAATACAGAGAAGCAAATGTGTATTTTTTGACTCTCAGATAATCGGTATCAGGAATATGTTCAATCATTCCATTCACGAAGGCTGTTCCATCTCCTACACAAAGATTTTTAGCAATATAGTCATATACTTTTATCCCAGGATCGGTAGGTCCGGGTAATGCTATGGCAAATCGCCTAGCCCGGCTTTGTGTATTTAACGTGAAAATCACTAGATAACAACGCAACTCCTTTGGAAGCGATATAATATTAATCCCTTCTAACTCTTTTGGGAAATCATAGTTAATCCAAAATACTTTAGGCAAAATCTCCTTGTCTGGATTAAGTATCTGTTCACGAACTTTATACAATCCAGGATTGATAAAGAAACCATTTCCAAACATAGAAAAGGCTTTCAAATATGCAATTCTCAATAGGGCCACTTCTGCACGCCGCTCTTTTGATTGTTTGGATAACGAGACTCTAAATTTAGCAGTGGTGACCCCATTTTCAAACAATTGATCAGGATGAAAGATAGGATTATATATAGTTTGCGGTGGTATCAAATCCTTCATAAATCTCCTTGATTGATCAGGATGAGAGCGTTGAGATTGAAGGTCAAACCTTATTTCTCCCTTGTCATCTACCTCTACAACACCATTAACTTTACTGCCGTTAAGCTCAAATGTTGCCTTAGTTTTAGAACCTGGCAACAATAAGTGAGCATCTTCTTCGAGAAGGTGCTTCAATAAATGAGCATCTAATTCGTGTCCACTTTTCGAATTGCAATTTTTACAAGTAAGAGCCAATGGTTTCCCTCCTAAAGATTCAGGAGGAATATGCTCTATAGTCAGCGGGTTAGGTGCAGAATGAGCCAGATCTTTTTCAAAAAAGGCGTCAAAACATAAAGGGCAAACGTACCCTTTCTCGAAGTCGGGGTTGAATGAAATAGAAGGATGTTCTTTTACCCAATCTAGATTTTGAGAAAACAGTTCAAAGATTACTTTCTTTTTTTTGTAACTTGATTTCTTCATGATAACTCAACAGTAGTGAACATTACCTACTACGACAAGTAACCATCTAATAATAGAAATAACTACTCTCGTTAGTCCCGAAGTAGTCTGGCGTCCAAGCAACATAAGCGATTACCTCTGGTTTAAATTTCCAGTCAACCATGTGATGCCTTATGAATTTGGCGGCTTTTTCTAATTTACCGTTTACATCATTTGAGCATGCTAGTATGATCTTATCTGGCTTAGAATCTGAGGCTATTTTAATTAAATTTAATAAGCTCTTATTGCCGCTGTCAAAAAACAAATCGCTAGTGTGTTTGCATTCACCAATGTAGAATGTACCTGCTGACATCGCGACAATATCAAGATCGGTCATTGGTTTAGGGTTTCCTGGAGTTTCATAAATGTCTATCTGCGGAAGGTATTGAAAACTGTTAATCGCCTTATTCCATAGGTGAAGCAATGTTCGGATTGCCGTCATATTTCCATCAGGGACAAATACGCCTTTGGCGCTTTTCATTCCGTAATTATTCTTAACAAGATTGTTCAACTTATAGGCAATTGGGTTTTCTGCTCTAAAATGATTCTTATTGGAACATCCTTTACACACAAACAATTCCTTCGTTTCATTGATAGAGTACCAAATTTTTGATGCACAGTGTTCACACTTAATTACGAAACCTGGGAGAAATATTTTATGGACTGAAAGTATTTGTAGCATGTTCTTGAGACCGAGTTGAAGGTTTTCAATATTAAACCGGCTCTCCTCCTTAGTTTCAAAAACTTTTCCAATACTCACCATAATCTTATAGCACCTTTCAAATATTTCATGAAATGTTATTGTGTCACCCTCTGTCCTTGCATTATCCGTTAGCTCAAGAAAAAGATCATTCCAAAACTTATCGTGAAGAAAGTCTTGTAGAAAAGCGAAGTCGTTATTAAATAGCTTTAGAAAATGAGCTAACCTATTACTTGAATCTGAGTACCTAATATTACTATAAATGCTTCTCATTCCGGTAGTACCAGTAATCTTCGGTGAGGTTATAGCCATACTAACCACATAATAAAAATCAATGATCTTCAGGTTGAGTTTACCTTTTGTATGAAGATCACTGTTAACAGCAATCGATATTTCACGCCGTTTATTGACACGACTATTCGTTTGCATCATTATATCGGAATTGAATTTCAAAGGGAACCTCAAGGACTTATTAAATGGGCCTAAGATTTCGGAAATTTTTATATCGCAGCCGTACAAAGGCATGGTCGGTTTAAGCTCTACTGAAAAGCTTAAAGGAGGTATAAAAACAAAAGGCTGGCTTTTCAAAATGACTTGAGCTGTTTCCCGCTCGTATACTCGTTGTTGGCTCAGTCCTTGTCTATCCCTCACTTCATAAGGGAAATTACTCACCCTTTTTATTTCAAATCTGTTATACTCTGTATAGTTAGTTAACTGATCTATAATGCCTTGTAAAGCGTCGTCAGCTAACGAAAATGAAACGACTTTGATACCTAGATGCTGACCAGAAAGCTTTTTAAGTACCGCCTTAAAGTTTTTATCTTCCAATAGATCCTTAAGGTCCGTTTCCGTCAAAAATAAAGTTAAAACTTCATCACAATAAATATCATAAAGTCGTTTATTCCAATGATACAGTAATTCGTCGAAGCCTGCATCATCTTTGGCAATTACCAATTCGAAGCCGTGGAACTCTGGGTGCAATAGCCGTAATTTCCCTTCAGCAGAGTTCATCTCTGATAACTTGGTTATATTGTTGCAATCAGCGCGACCAAGTATTTCATTGACTCTAGAAAAGTTACCCTTATTTACTAGGAGTAGCTCATGTGCTTTAAATAACCATTCATTAGTAATATGGCTGTAACCCATTTCGTTGACAGGCAATGTATCGTCGACAAAAAAATTCAACTTATAGTAGTCGTACAAGGGACTTTCTATACCAAAAAGGTTATAAACATTAGGTATCCTCATCCTCGGTAATAACGGCATCAAATTAGCATAATGCACTCCATGAAGATCAGACAACCTTTCGTCCAGCTCGTAAATCTCTGTAGGATTTAACTGGTACTGATCACATAAATTTTTAATGGAATCTTTGTCGATACCAGCAGAAAAATAACAATAGTCAGGATCATAATATTGGAGAAGTTTTTGCCATTCTGGTGTGATTCCAGTTTGTGAAACCGAAATTATTGGATTGGTACGTCCTCCCCAAAATGTAAGATTTTTTACAATTAAGTTCTTTAGCTGATCTAGGGGGTAGCTGTCTTTTATAAAAAACAATAATTTTAGATGGCGCGGTTTTGCTGTTATTGTGTAAGGGTGGTTTCTATCCACAGGCTTAAATTTTAACAAACTTACCTAAAAGATATTTTAGAAATAGTTGCGGTAAATCATTGAACTGTACTAGGGTATATTCAGTTCAAACCAAGCCTCTAACTTTTCACCCTAAACCTGATTGAAGTGTATACCGGCCTTCGCGCCTAAGGCCTGCAGGCGTATGAACGTAAAGCAGGGCCACAGCACCTACGAAGACTTTCAGTACCTTTTCTAACCCTTCTACTACCTCACCCCTTCCTCTTCACCCCTCTTACCGCCTCGGCTTCGAGCGGGTTTTCGGGCCATGAATGTTTGGGGTAGCGGCGCTTGAGTTCTTTGCGGACTTCGAAATAGGTGTTTTGCCAGAAGCTGCGAAGATCGGTGGTGACTTGTACGGGCTTGTAGCCGGGTGAGAGCAGGTGTATGACGACGTTAATTGCTCCCTGGTTTACACTGGGTGTTTGGAGCATGCCGAAGAGTTCTTGCAAACGGACGGCGAGTATGGGTGCTTCGCCATGGGCCGAATAGCTGAGCGGGATGCTGGAGCCGCTGGGGACGGTGATGGCTGGCGGGGCGAGCTGGTTGAGCAGGGTTTGCTGTTGGTACGGGAGTGCGTGCTGCAGGATGTGGGCGAGGTCTATTTTTTTGAAGTCGTCGGCCTTGCGTAATTGGGCGAAGTATGGGCCGAGCCAGTCTTTGTTGTTCTGGAGGAGGGTTTGGGTGCTTACGTCGGGCCAGGATTGTTCGGGGTTCCAGATGCGGAGGCTGAGGACGCGGTTTTGCCATTGCTCTACCTGGGGCGTGAAGTTGAGGAGCTGCTGACCTTCGGTTTTGATGGTTTCGGAGATGATGTGTTCGAGCTGCTGGGGGTCGGGATTTGCCAGGGCTTTGGACTGGAGGACGATGCTGCCGATGCGGAGATCGGTGGTGGCGAGGAGTTGTTGTTTGCGGCTGTCCCACCGGAGGTTTTGGGTTTCTGTTGCAAGGTGTGTGAGGTCCTTTGGGTTGAGCGGGGCGGCGAGGAAGATTTTGCCTTGTCCTTTTTGTGCGTCGAGCTGGGCGATGGTGAGCCAGGGTTCGTGTGCAAGGTCGTCTTCTTTATTGAGGCTGGCGGTTTGTCCGTTTGCGAGCTGGAAGAGGCCGTTTGTGGCGTCTTTTGCGGAGGCGATACGTTCGGGATAGGCATAGGCGAGCAGGAGGCCGGTGGCGAAATGGTCGGCGGCGGTGTTGTCGGGCGCTATGCTGAAGAGTTTGCGGTAGGCGGCGGCGGTTTTCTCGACTTTTTCCCATTTGCGGTCGCGCCCCCGTTCAGCGTGCGGGGCGCGGTGGCCCTGGGAGCGGTAGCGGCGGAGCTGTTCAATGCGGTGGTTGAGGTCGGCGCCGGCGGATTGGCGGTCGAGTGGGTCGCGTTCTTCGAGCAGGGCGGCGATGTCTGTCGCGAGGGCGAGCGAGCCGGATTGCTGGGCGGTGATGAGCATGTTGGCAAGGCGCGGGTGGCATGGCAGGCGGTGGATCTGTTTGCCGTGGTCGGTGATTTTGCCGTCGCTGATGGCGCCGAGGGCCTGGAGGAGTTCTTTGGCGCTGCTGATGGCGTTGGCGGGTGGATTGTTGAGCCAGCAGAGGGTGCTTGGGTCGGTGATGCCCCATTCGAGGAGATCGAGGAGCAGCGGGGTGAGGTCGCTGTCGAGGATTTCGGGGGTTCGGTATGGCGCGAGGCGTTGCTGGGTGGCGGCGGACCACATGCGATAGCAGGTCCCGGGGCTGAGGCGGCCTGCGCGGCCGGCGCGCTGGTCGGCCGAGTCGATGGAGACCTGCACGGTTTTGAGAGCAGAGAGGCCGTTGCCGGGGTTGAAGGCTTGTTTGCGGGTGTAGCCGCTGTCGACTACGATTTTGATTCCTTCGATGGTGAGGGAGGTTTCGGCGATGGAGGTGGCGAGGACGACTTTTCGTCGGCCGTGCGGGTCGGGCATGAGGGCGGCTTGCTGCTCGGCGTGGCTGAGTTGTCCGTAGAGGCTGTGGATGGCGAAGCTGCTGAGGGTTCGGCTGAGGATCTCGGCGGTTTTGCGGATTTCGGCCTGGCCGGGGAGAAAGGCGAGCAGGTCTCCCTCCTGCTCTTTTACTGCTTTGGCGATGGTGCGGGCAGTGAGTTCGGGGAGCTGCTGGAGGTCTTGCTCGTTGGTGTATATGATGTCGACGGGGTACATTTTGCCTTTGCTTTCGACGATGGGTGCTTTTAGCATTTCGGCGAGCTGGGGTACGTCGAGGGTGGCGGACATGATGAGTAGCCGCAGGTCGGGGCGCAGGATTTGCTGGACTTCGCGGCTGAGGGCGAGGGCGATGTCGGCATGGATGCTGCGTTCGTGGAACTCGTCGAAGATGATGAGGCCGATGTCTTCGAGGGCGTTGTCGGTGTGGAGCATGCGGGTGAGGATGCCTTCGGTGACGACTTCGAGTTTGGTGTGACGTGATACTTTGTTTTCGAACCTTATTCTGTAGCCTACGGTTTGGCCGGGTTGTTCTCCTAGTAAATCTGCCATGCGGTGGGCGATGGTGGAGGCGGCGAGGCGGCGGGGTTCGAGGAGAATGATTTTTTTGTGGTTTAGCCAGGGTTGGTTTAGGAGGGCTAAGGGTAATAGGGTGCTTTTTCCGGCGCCGGGAGGGGCGGTGAGGATAAGGGTGTTGGTATGAGTTAGATGTTTTTGGACATCGGGGATTGTTTGGGTGATTGGGAGGTTGTGGGTGTAGGGATTGAAGGTGGTATTCATTGTTTGCAAAGATAGTGAGATCGGATTTGACTGTGGGGTAAAACACGATTGTCTTGCCGCTCATAGCCGCGGCGAGGCCTAGTCCTTTTGGCATAGCCGCAAAAGGACCAAAACGGCCTAGAAAGAAAGATGCTTCAGCGCACTAGGCAAACTCCAGGCCCGCCTTTCTTTCGGCCCAGCGCTCCTGACGTCTTCCTTCCATGATTTTGGCTGAAGAAGGTGTTGACTTGCGTGGCGCATAGGTATGGGGCCGAGAGATTGTGCTCATGGTTTGAGGGCAAGTTGGATGGTTAAGAGAGTTTTGGGATCTCCTTTTGTCCGTTCATTGCCGCGGGAGTGGCCTAGTCCTTTTGGCATAGCCGCAACCTGCGAAGCAAGCATGAGTACCATTAAAACAATAGAAACTAACGAATAACGGACCAAAACGGCCTAGAAAGAAAGAAGCTTCAGCGCACAGGGCCAGCTCCCGGCCCCGCCTTTCTTTCGGGCCAGCGCTCCTCGTTCTAACTTCGATGATTTTCGCTGAAGAAGATGTTGACTATATAGCGCCCTTGAACCGCCTCCTGAAACAGAAGACTTTGGTTAGATTTTTGAGCTGTCACTCCTGTTTGGTAAGTGAAGTCATCGGATGTTTAACAAAGAGGAAAGAATAGGGGTATTGTCTGTTGGGAAAATCTTTGTTGAAGAATTTTGCTTGATATTTCATGAACAGTCTGTAGACGATTTTGGAATCGACGCTTTTGTAGAGATTACCAAATTGGTTGATTGGAAAACTCAGGAATATCATCCCACTGGCCGCCTTATTGGGATTCAAATAAAATCTGGAAATAGCTTCTTTAATGAGCATAATTCCGATCATTACGTTTATCGCGGGTCAAAAAGACATTTACATTATTGGCTGGGACATTCGATCCCAGTGATATTAATCCTATACGACAAGAATCCTAAAATTGCTTACTGGCAGGAAGTAAGCGAATCGACAATAGTTTGTACAAGAAAGGGGTTTAAAGTCAATATTCCTAAAACAAATCTCCTGAACCGCGATAGCATTGATACTTTTAAGAAGATAGGCTATTTTAAAAATAGCTATCAATTTAAACTATGGAACCTTCGAAGTTCAATTGATGAGATTAAATCTGTAATTGAGGTAAGTCATCATCTGTATGTGGAGATAGAAGATTCTTATCAACGAAAAGGCTACCGAGTCAGATTATTTTTAACGACAGAAGAGGATCAATTTTCCGCTACTGTGTTTCCCGAATGTCCGGGAACTGACTACTTCTTCTATCTATCGGAGAATATGAGTCTTAGTGATGGAATAAAAGAAATCCTGCCTTGGCTCGACCTGTATTATGAGAATAAGCTTTTTTTAGATAATCACTTGGCGACAGAAGTCATCGAACAAAGTAAAGAGATGGGCTATTGGGAATTTGGTGAAAATTTTTCAAGGGAATACAAGGAACCCGTTTTAAAAATTGCTTGCGAAATGACTGGCGATTATTGCTTCAGGTTAGAACCAAGACCAAATGAACTCGCCTTTAGTTTTTTAAAAATTGATGAGTATCTAAATAATGATTCGAAAGTAGAGCAAAGAGTATTCTTCTAGTTTATATGGCGTCATGCAAGTCAAACGTTTACTTCAGCCAGAATTATTGAAGATGGAATACAGGAGCCTTGGCCCGGCAAGAACGGCGGGCCGGGTGTTTTGCCTTGTGCGGCTGAAGCTTCGTTGTTGCCTTGGGTTTTTGGTCCTTTTGGGCCCAAGCCAAAAGGAGTAGGCCCGCCCGGCCAATGAGGGCGACAACCAAAAGCCATGAAAAGCTCTCATATTTTAACCCTGTAATCCATCGCAATTACCATGAAACGAATTTTCCATACTCGTTTAAAACTAATATTTGGCGGATATTTCCATTAATCTAATTTCACGGAGTTCTTTGAATTCTTTGTGGTTAGCTCTGTATTTAACGCATCATAAGATGCTTTCAACGCTGCCTTGCGGCACGGCAGCGAAAAGTGAATACCAGCCCGGGTCCTAACGCTTAAGTCTCCACAGAAAGCTAACTGTTCGTTGCAGCCGGAAATACATCCGGAATAAATAAAGCAAGAATGGAAATACAAAGAAAGTTCTTAAAAGAATGGAACGATTTCACTCAAAGAACTCAAGGCATTTTTCGAGTAATGAGCGTCTCTTGTTTGAATTGCTGATCAGTCAGCAAACAAATAAGCGCAAGACAAGCCGGCGAAAAAAGGTGATAAGCATTTCGGGTTCCAACGATGATGGTACTGAAGGCGCAATAGAAATTGGCAACAATGCCGGTACGGTGATAGTTCAGGACCCTCATACTGCCCTTCATCCCAAGATGCCGCTTGAAGTAATTTACAGGCATGACCCTAAAGTAGTTGCTTCAGTCGAGGTTCTGGCTGGTTCTATTATGAAACGGGTGATGCAACCGGTGGAAAAGGAGAAGGTTTATCTAAGGACGTGATTCTGATATTGAGGGTTATAATATAGCCCGATGTTAATTGTCCGCTCATAGTCTTAAGCTAAAAGATTGCAAGAAGGCTGGTGCATAATCGAAGCCTCGGATAGCTGCCAAAAAACCGGTCCTAATTTAGAACCGGTTGATATCTAGAGTATTAGAAATTTACTTTTTTGATGTTTTAGGCTTAGCTGCTTTTTTATTTTTGGGAGTTTTAACCCTTTCGTCAACTTTAGCCTTTTCTTCATTTCTGGCCTTAGAACGGGCTGCCGTACTTACAGCTTTGCCTTTTTCCTTACCTTCTAAGGAAGTTTCCTTCGCTATGGTACTTACTTCTTTTCCATGAGAGTCGGTTTTTATGTTAGATTCGTTTATTTCTCCATCATCTGCACGGTCGGCTTTACGATCTGCCTTCAGTATCTCTTTCGACGCCTTTCTCTCAGCTTTTTCTGCCTCTTTAGCGGCCCGCCTTTCGGTCTTTCTGGCTAATTTCTCTTCCTTACTGACCTTGGGCTGGGAGTCGTCGTCATTGTCTACCTCGATTTGCTTATCGCGATTTTTATCCTTTGTGCTCTGTGATGATGTTTGAGCGTAGGCAGAAATTCCAAATAAGGCAATTGCTGTAAATAATACTATCTTTTTCATGTGCTGTTTAGTTTATACTTAAAAGTACAAGCGCATTATGAAGCTGAGATGAATTTTCGGAATTATTTTTAACTATAAATAAATAAACTTCAGCAGGGTCTCTAGAAAGTGCTTCCTTAAGCAAGCGAGCGCCGACCTTGGCTTGATTTGATAAAGCTCCAACAGCGCACCTCCCTCCCCACCTAAACATGATCGTGTGGATACCGGCCCAGTGGCTAATGCCTGCGCAGTATGAACTAAGGGCAGGGCTTCCGGAACATAGCGGCCTCAGCACCTTTCCAAATCCTAAAAACCAGCAAACCATTCCAATATTTACCGTATTTTACCAAAAACAAAAACCTATGTGGCAGGAAACCGATAACAAATTATACCGCTTGTTTAAATTCAAAGATTTCTCTTCTGCTTTTGCATTTATGACGCGGGTAGCTTTACTTGCCGAAACGGCGGACCATCACCCCAGGTGGGCGAATGAGTATAACAAAGTGGAGATATGGCTATCTACACACGATGCGAATAATACCGTAACCGAAAAGGATCGGGAACTGGCTAAGAAAATAGATGGCTTATTGGCCGGGGCCTAAGATTCTAAATCCTAAGCCGTTGCCAGTTTGCTTGTGCTTCTGTACACGTAAGCATTGTAAATGTGCCTGCGTGCAAATCTTCCTGGCGAATCGGCATTAATCAGCTTAACGTAAACTGCTTTCGGCACATCAAAATACTCGTATTCATTGCCGTCCATAAAACTGATTTTAAGCACCTGAGATTTGTACTCGAAATCGGCGATGGCGGATGTGGTAGTGGTTATGGTGTAGTCGGCAAAAGTCTGACTGCGGGTTTCGGGAGCGATGCTTACCAGGAAATGATAGGCTTCGATAATGGTTTTGCTTTTTTCTTCGGCCTGCAGCTTGCTTTCTTCACTGTCCTGGAACTTGTCTGGGTGCCAGCTCTTCATCATGCCGCGGTAGCTGTTTTTCAATTCTAATAAACTTGCAGCTTCGTTAACTTCTAACAGCTTTCTGTACTCAACTATTTTCTTCATTGTATTCTATTCTTGTCGCGAAAGCTGTATGAAAGGCTTTTTCGAAAATAAGCGACAAAGGTACGGCTTTCTGACCGATAAAATTTATCAGTGCTTAAATTAGGTATGATGCAGGTCTTTTGAACCGCTAAGCAATTACCACATTTTCTGCAGGAGAAGGAGCAAGCGACTCTTTAAATGGCCTCCGCTGTGTCCATTCGGTTTGTTTGATGTAATTGAAAACGGGCTTCAGGGCTTTATTGATAAGCTGCCCGGAATGTCGAACGTAGCAGCACATTTCATAAGGCTCGGCGCCGAAATTGCTCTTCATCTCCATGGCGGTTCTGCCCAGAATTAATTTGCTCTTTTTCTTCGTAATTGCTGACCTCACCTGGTCGTATAACATGTTTTGGTAAAGTGCATAGGGGGCATTAAAATCGTAATTCATTCCGATTGAATGGGCCTCGCAATTGTTATCCCAATAAAGGGTGGTGTTGAAGCCTAGCAATTCACCTTCAAGGTAATAGCCGATGAGTTCGAAATCGTCTTGCAGTTGAAGTTTTAGTTGTATAAAGTAAGTGGTGTCGAAATGATTCAGGCGCACCTTGGCTTTGTTGGTTACATTTGAATAAAGCTGCTGAATTTTATCGAAGCTGACCTCGATTTCTGCCGCTGTTAAACTCCGCCTTTCGAGCGCTGCACCTTGCTTGATGGTGCTAACCGCTTTCTTGCGATACTTGGAGCTCATGGCGTTTAGGTAATCTTCGAACTCCTTCCAGTCGAGACGTATAGACAGGATCATGTTCGGGTCCACCTGGAAGTTCCGGTATTTGAAATCGGCCAGGGAAGCGGAAGCGTCGAACTCCTCTTCGTAAAAGTCTTTAATAAGGATGAGGTCGATATGGCCTCGGGATTTTTCATTTTGGCTGATTTCCTGGCAGGCATAAGACAGTGCGGAATAAGCTTCTGCCGCTGAGATGGCGTCTGAATAAATGAAGCCGTGATCGCCGCTGATATGGGTATGCCCGCAGACCAGAACGCGCAGTTTGGTTTTTCCTTTTAAGGAGTTTTTTAGCCGGTCCATGGGACTGCATTCGCTTGTAGCTAATCGATAATCCTCCCCTGTTAGTTGCACGATATTAAAAACGGCCGCTGCTACCGGCTTTTCGTCTTTATACATGAGCATATATCTACTTTGCTCCCCTCCTCGCGCTGAGTTCTCGATTGCCCGGAGGTAAGGATGACGCATCAGCGCTTTTTCTTTTGGCACTACGGCATTCCATTCGTCTTGCTCAACATCGTCGATTCGGTGAAATATAGAGATTGCAGGCTTGGAAGAAGTTTTCTTAATTGAGTGAACGCGCTCTCCTTTTTCCTGGAGTAAGCTCAGAAAATCGGTTAACTTATAAATGGGGCAACTTTTAGTTAGCATTCAGGGTATCGATTTAGTTCGCATCGCAAGCTAGCGAAAGAAAAATTTTATTCCTTTCTTAGATTTACTTCCTTAACGTATTGTTACATACAATGGTACGACTAAGTTCGAAGAACATTACTTGCGCCCAAGCTCATTATAAGACACAGATCAAAGTGGTTCTGGTTAAAGGAACGTATCACCCACTTTTACTGCCCGTTCAATACTCCCAAAAGACTTCTTACTATTTCTTGTTTATAGGAACCAGAAGATTGATTGTTGCTTAGCATAACGATAGTATACTTTTTGTCAACTGCTCTGAAGAATATACTCGCATAACCTGGTATTCCTCCTTCATGATAAACCACCTTACCAACACCAGGGATGGATCGGATGAACCAGCCATAGCCATAGGCGCCTTGGGAACTGAAAATCATCTCTTTATATTTGCTAGAAATGAGTTGCTCGGTGTACAATGCTTGATCGAATTTAAACAGGTCTTCCACAGTAGAGTATATGGAACCTGCGCCCTTGAAAACACCCGGCTTAGAAAAAGCTTCCACTAAAACATTTCCATTCTTTACGTATCCTTTGGCGATGCCCCGGAGTTGCTTTCCATCAGCCACACTGCCCGATTGGCTCATCCCGCATTTGTTTAGAATATTCGACTTTAGGTTTTTCTCATAGCTTCGGCCTGTTACCTTCTCTATGATATGTGCGAGCAGAACGTAGGTGGAGTTGGCATACTTGAAACCAGTTCCAGGGGCAAAATCTGTTTTGATTTTATTTAGCTGATCAACGAACCAGGCACCGGTCATTTCTTTCTCTGATACAGTTGAGGGATCTACAAAATCGGGTATTCCGGAAGTATGGGACAAAAGTTGGTGGACGGTTACTTTGCCCACTGTTCCATCCTTTAATCCCGGGAGAAATTCTTCAAGTGCACTCGTGGTCTTTATTTTACCCTTCTCTACAAGCTGCATAGTAAGCAGAGCAGTAAATGATTTACTAACTGAAGCAATATAAAACCTTGTCTCAGCTGTGTTGGCAATTGATTTTTCAATATCTGCATTGCCAAGTCCTTTCCTGTAAATAAGGTTCCCTTCCCTGGCTACCAGTATCGATCCGTGGAACTTTCCTGCCGCATGAAATACATTCATGAGGCTATCAATTTGTTTGTTTTTGCCCTGTGCGGAAACCCTAAAAACGGACAATAACATTCCTGTAGCCATGAAAATGGCTGTCATTTTTGTGTTCATATTTTGAAATTATTTGGTTACTCGATATCCAGAATATCTCCTGGTTTGCAATCCAGGGTCTTGCAAATTGCTTCTAAGGTAGAGAATCGTACACCCTTAACTTTCCCGGTTTTAAGCAATGATAAGTTTGTCATGGAAATACCCAGTTTCTCTGATAATTCGGTCAGCGACATCTTCTTTTTCGCCATTGCCACATCAAGGTTTATTATAATTGCCAAAGTTTATAATATAGATTCGCTGTCGGCCTGATATTCGGTTCCTCTTCTGAATACCTCGGCTATAATTAATAGTAGCAAACCGAGGATGAACGTCCGGTAGTCAAAAGTATAATTATATTTGTCGAACGTTGCGCCAGAAAGCATAATGGTTGAGCCAGTGTAAAGCCGATGCAGAACAGCTTCAATGATATCGAAAATTACCAGAAACAATACAGCAAAAGCGATCCATTTTATCCTCACCGAGCTATTCGCCGGAAACGGTTGATTATCAGAAAACCCTGAGAAGATCTGTTTTAACTGCCACGTCACAAACATAATTAACGCGATATAAACCAGATTGTGCAATGTCTGGAGCAGCTTGCGCCCCAGCGTACTGTCTTCGAACGACAATATTTGCTCCCGGGTGGTTTCTTCTACTTTATATCTTTCATGTAATTTGAAGCCGGATATCTTCTCACTTACCGCACGCATTCGCGGTTGGATATTGCTTGTGTTAAGAGTTATCGGCCATGAATACCTGAGGCCGCCGTCGTCCATAAAAACCAGAGGCAGAGTTAATAAGAACAAGAATTCCAGGTACCAAATAATAGTGATTAATTTTTTCAGGAAAGATGAAAGTGAACTTTTGCCTAAAGGTTTCATATCTAATTTTTTTGCTAAGATAATACATTTTATGCAAACTCACAATAATTTTATGTTTTGCATAAAATATTATATGTAATTTCGCGATTACCCTGATTATAAGCGCTTTTTCATGATTCGATGTGGCGGTGCTGGATACCTACGCTAATCTGCTCTATAAATTAGGCAGAAAAACGGAGGCAATAAAGATTCAAGAACAAACAGTGCAATTTCTGGTGAGAAGGATGGAAACGGCCCGGTAGTGCGGTTCTGAACAGATGAAGCGAGGTGAAAAAAAGTGGAAGGCAGCTGAATATCCGCCAAAATAACCTAACAATAATGGAGTCCGGCGCGAATTCCTTCTTCAAAGCCGGACTCTCTTTTTTGCTTTTTGCAAAGATGACTCTAAAACCTGAACTGGGTTGTTATACTTCTTTTCAATTAGCCATTATTATTTCACCCTGCTCCAGACCTCGTAAATTTTATCTCCTTTCGAGCTCAGCCCGCTATGATGCCACTCGCCTTTTTCAAGTTTACCTTCAAAGCTCAAAGAAGCGCCAACACGAGCGTTGTCACGTGAGAAGAATTCTATGTTTTCTGTGTATTTTCCGTTTGAGAAGGTATAGGTGCCGCCTCCGGTTCCTGAGAACTCCTTTGTTTCAGGGTTTATTGCTGCCCATTGGAACCGGGTTCCTGATAGAATTTTATAGGTTTGTCTCGCACCGGTTTGATGGATTTTCGTAAGCTTTCCATCCTGCATACGCGAAGTAATGCGCCAAATGCCGGCTAGAGGTGCGGTGCCATTATCCAATCTCTCCCAGTTTTGTGTCTCACCATTTACAGTTAGGTTAAGACTATTGCCATTTATTGAAAAAGCGCCATCTAATTGCTTTCCAACTTCTTCTTTGTTGTGGGTGTTGAAATAAATCTTAGCGACTAATTCTTTCTCTTTTATGGTGTATGTGCCACCCTGACTGAAGATAAATATTTTATCAGCTTTATTGAATGCCGTATGAAAGAAAAAGCCGTCCTGAATAATTAATACATGTTCCTTGTCTGGTTCTTGTATCCGCCATGCTCCTGTTATTGCAGTGCTTTTCGTTTGAGCTGATAGATCCATTAGAGAGATTGATGTCATAAGAAATACGAGCAGAATACTTTTCATGGCCATTTTTTTATTTGTTTAGTATGTATTTAATGTCTGGTTAACGCAAAGTGTGTGAGATTCGTTTGGAGTTCTGGAATTAAACGTTCTACATATGAGCTGTTACAGCTCCAGACGGTTTTATTCCTTTATACCAAACCAAAATATTGCAGCATCCGGCTCCTTAAAATCTACAGTGATGACTGCGCGACCTTTAGCATCAATCTCTACAGTCGATCCCGGGCTAGGGACGAAATCGGGTGCTACCCGGTTTCTGGTGACATACGAAATCTTACCTGTCCCGTTAGCAAATACAACTACCGCCCCTCTCCCATTTTTGTTCAGTTTTTCGTGAACCTCAAAATGGTCTCCTGGCGTTCCAAGACTTACCGGGTTGGCTGCTGTGATGTCATCTTTAACTTTCTTATATCGGTTAAGCTCCTTTGAGATATACTTCACGTCAGCTTCGGCGATTTTAAGAATCTCACCCCAGACGCCATTCTGTCCCAGGATAAGCGAGGCGACGTTGATTCGTTGTGAATTCCGACTGCCATCTAATTGGTAATGCGTTAAGAAAAGTGTGGACGGAAGCCATTTGTCGTAGGAAAGCACTGATCGCGTGAACCAGGTGCGAGCCGGTCCGGGATGAACGAAAACATTAGCGTTTTTGTTAGGTAATGGACTTCCCCAAGTTTCTGACAAATCGAAATTATGGAAGTAGGGACCATTGTTCATAGCGAAGTATTTGCCGGAAGCTAAAAAGCTTAAACCAACGGCTCTCCCACCCTCGGTAATGTCGAAGTCGAAAATTACATCCGGATATTGCTTATTCACTTTTTCGACTACTTTCGAAAGGTAAATTGGCAATAAGAATCCATAACGATCACTACGTTCACCGGGGCTGTTGGCTTTCGTACCGTGGAAGTGGTTGGCATCATTACATCCATATTGGCCAATAGCGTCCCATTTTACATAGGAGATTTTCAGGTCCCTGGCAACTCTTAATAAAACATCGGTATAATCTTCCCAGTATTTACTCACGAGGCAAATGGGAGTACTTTCCTCCGTTTCCCAAATGGGATCGAAACCTTTGACTTTCCCATCCCAGGTGCTCCGCGCATCAGCGTTCCTTTTTAACATCTCGCTCGTACGAGCAGCAACTACCGGATTAAACCACAAACCAAGCTTCATATTGTTGGCTTCAAGGGCCTTAATCACCTGTTTTAAAGTGTCGGGGAAAAAGGCAGGATTAGTGTTCACGTTCCAATCTCCCGTTTTAAGAAACCAGGCTACATCAATCACAAACACATCAATTCCAAGATCCTTTGTCCGCTGAATTTCATCCAGGGTTTGCTTTAGATTCATGGTTTGCTGATATTTCCCTCCAGCCCAGGCCACACGTTCCTGCCTTCCCCAGGTATTGTAATAAAGATAGGGTTTCCGGCTTTCGGAATTTTCCGATAAGTATTTAGTCGCAAACTCCCGGTAGGTTGCCGCCATCTGCTGCTCGTCCCCCTTGACACCCCCTATTTGAAGCCAAATCGTTTCGTAAGGACTGCCTTTCAGGTTTTGACGATCAAGGTAGTTTCCTTTAACAGCTTTGGCAGCTATGGTGTAGTCCTTATTCAATTGAAACTGCACGAAGGCATCAGGGAACTGGGAACCGTGTTCGTAGGCCATTACATAGCTTTGATTTGTATTAGGGTTCGCGCATAAGATAATCGGACCCATTACTGCCGAACCATTTTCAAAACTTGCGGGATGTATAACCGGCTCGCTTAACGTATAACTATGATGCTTCTCATTGTAATCCGAAAGCCTGATTTCTTTAAATTGATAGTGTTCACTCATCTTCACCCCAAAATATTGAAGGTTATCTGATAGCCTGGACCTTGTGAGATAGATATCTTTATCGGCTGAAAGCAAATACCTGAATCTGACTATCGGACTGTCATCCGACATCCGAAAGAAAAGTTTTACCGCAATTTTAGAATTGCTTGCCAGGATAGCGGTGAATGAATGCTCTACCACTCCATTAGCTAACCGACCGGAAGGCATTCTCTTTATATCCCTAAGTTCTAGCTTAGTGGGTTTGCTGTTAATTTCAAAAGAAGGCGCTGTGACGGTTAAAGGAGGATTTGTCCCTTTTAGTTGATATGTAAAAAGCCCGTTCTGATTATTCAGGAGCTGCACAACTGCCTGCTTATTTTCGATCGTACCATCCGCTACCTCAGTTGCAATCGTATTAACTGATAAAAGGAGCAGGATTGAAAACAGGTGGGTTTTAAGAAATAAAGATTTATTCTTTTTATACATAGCAGGTTAAATGGTAGAATTAAAACGTCAAATATAATATTTGTTTATAAATGTATAAATTACACTTATAAATTAAACGCGGCCGATATACAAATAGGCCATAAATTATCCTAATGAAACAAATTAATATCGTTAAACTAGAGTCGGCCAGAACTTTACCGTTTTTCCGATAGTGGAAGTGGTTTCTGGTTCTAAATAGCCGTCGAAACGATAGGCATTATATCTATTTCAATTTTTTTCTTGCAGGCTTCAATACTTATCGTAATTTTACGATATAATTATGGCAATCCACAAGAAAGAAGAGTTTAGTACTGAAGAACAAGAGCTGGCGGAATTCGCCAAGGCTATCGCTCATCCGGCTCGAATTGCGATTCTGAAAGTACTTGCCCAACGCCAGAGCTGCATTTGCGGAGAAATCGTCGAAGTACTTCCCTTGGCCCAAAGCACAGTGTCACAACATTTGAAAGAGCTTAAGAACGCCGGATTGATACAGGGAACAATAGACGGGGCAAAGTCGTGCTACTGCATCGACCCGGAGAAATTCCGCAGGTTCAGAACAACCTTTGATACCCTCTTTTCTTTGGTGAAAAATTCTGGTTGCTGTTAAAAAATTTGAATTGAATAATCGCATAAATACGATAATATTATGGATACACTAAACAGAATGACCTGGGGCAGCTTCAAAAAGCTGCTAGGTGCACACCCGGATAAATACCTCGAATTTCGCTATGCGGAAAACAGCCTGGTAGATGCATCATACCATATTACGGAAATCAAGCTTGCCCCTATTACCTCGGTTGATTGTGGCGGTAAAACGAATCAATGGGCGGAAGTGATTGTGCAGCTTTGGGAACCTTCGGATAAATCGGAAACTCGTGCGATGACTGTTAGCAAAGCGCTTTCAATCGTGGATGTAGTAGAGAAAGTTCTTCCTCTTGACCCAACTGCCATTGTGAAAATCGAGTTCGGCAATTCTGAGTTCGACACTAGGCAGATGTATCCTAGCCAAATGATAGAATCAGATGATTCGGTAATAGTGGATTTGGTGGCGGATGTTACGCAATGTAAAGCGATAGAGCGTGGCGGAAGCTGTGGGACAACTGATAATAAAGGTGAATGCTGCACTACCACTGAAATTAAAGCTGAAGTGGGATTGAAGAATTTGGCCGTGGGTGCTTCTTGCTGTGA
>DASWMZ010000129.1:0-12525 GCA_036399495.1 Pedobacter sp. | reverse complement strand
AATAAAAGATTGACTTATTCAGTAATTTGTGTTTCCATCATTTCACTTTTCTCTTTTAGTAGATGGACGCCTGTAGATAAACCTATACGACTTCTGGTGTTTAGCAAAACAAGTGGTTTCAGGCACGGGTCAATTGAACATGGAAAAGCTGCAATCATGAAGTTGGGTGAAGAAAACGGCTACCGGGTGGATACCACCGAAAATTCTGAATATTTTGTTGACGACTCGTTAAAAAACTATTCTGCGGTTATTTTCTTAAACACAACCATGAATGTGCTAAACCCAGCCCAGGAAACTGGATTCAAACGTTATATACAGGCAGGAGGCGGCTATGTTGGAATACATGCGGCCAGCGATACAGAATATGATTGGACCTGGTATGGAAAACTGGTTGGTGCATACTTTGCGGGCCACCCTGCACAGCAAGATGCTATAATAAACGTTATAGATAAAGGCAATATTTCTACAAGCCATTTACCTGAAAAATGGAAGCGTTTTGATGAGTGGTATAATTATAAAAATATTAATCCCGATATTAAAGTAGTCCTCTCACTGGACGAAAAAAGTTATAAAGGTGGTACAAATGGCGACAATCACCCTATTGCCTGGTATCACGAATTTGATGGTGGTCGGGCATTTTACACTGGTTTGGGGCATACCGATCAATCGTACACCGAGCCACTTTTTTTAAAGCATTTACTCGGTGGTATTAAATACGCTATTGGAAATAATACACTTGTTTATGGAAAAGTGAGCACCCCGCCTGTTCCGGAAAATGACCGGTTTGTTAAAACCGTTTTAACTACCGAGCCATTATTTGAACCTACTGAATTAGGTGTTTTACCAAACCTGGACATTATAGTGGTTCAACGCCGAGGCGAGATGTTGTATTACGATGGGCAGACCAAAAAACTTACACCAGCCGGTACAATAAATGTATACCACAATACAGGTTTACCAAAGGTAAATGCAGAAGAAGGCCTTTTGGGTGTTGCCATTGACCCTAACTTTAAAAAGAACAATCACATTTTCGTTTTTTACAGCCCTTCTGATACATCTGTGAATCGCTTATCCCGATTCACATTGAAAAACAAGAAATTGGATATGGCGTCAGAAAAAGTGCTTCTGCAATTTTATTCTCAACGTCAGATTTGCTGTCATACCGGCGGTTCAATTGCCTTTGGTCCTGATGGTTTACTTTACGTTTCCACAGGCGACAACTCCACCCCTTTTGATGTTCCCAACCAACCTATCGCGAATCATGGTTTTGCTCCTTTAGACAACCGCGAAGGCAATAAACAATGGGACGCCCGCCGTAGTGCAGGCAACACAAATGATTTGCGCGGGAAAATTCTGAGAATCCGTGTGAAGGAAGATGGAAGCTACGAAATCCCCAAGGGCAATCTTTTTCCAGAAAATACACCAAGAACAAAACCAGAAATTTATGTGATGGGTAATCGCAACCCTTATCGTATTTCTGTTGATCAAAAAACCGGTTTTCTTTATTGGGGAGAAATTGGGCCAGATGCACGTGCAGACAGCGCAAGCAGGGGACCGAGAGGCTATGATGAAGTAAATCAGGCACGCAGAGCCGGATATTTCGGATGGCCGTTTTTCGTAGCCAATAATCAGGCTTACCGGGCCTATGATTACAAGACAGCTACTCCGGGTGCCTTCTTCGATCCTGCGAAACCCGTAAATGATTCCGAGCGCAATACAGGATTAAATGAATTACCTCCTGCACAACCCGCATTTATCTGGTATTCCTATGGTCCATCTCAAGAATTTCCTGAGGTAGGCGAGTCGGGGCGTTCAGCCATGACCGGGCCAATTTATTACAGCGATTTATATCCTAAACCCACACGCTATCCTGATCATTTTAATGGGAAGCTCTTGATTTATGATTGGATGCGTGGATGGTTAAAGGCCGTTAGCATGAAGTCTAATGGCGATTATTTAGGGATGGAGCCATTCGCAGACGCTTTATCTTTTTCAAGCCCAATTGATATAGAGGTTGGCCCTGACGGTAGATTTTATGTACTGGAATACGGCAAAGGATGGTTTACTTCTAATCAGGATGCGGTAATTTCACGGATTGATTATCTTTCAGGTAACAGGCCCCCAAAAATCAACGAACTTATTATAAAGAAAACAAGCGGCCTTCTTCCCTATCGGTTAACTGCAAAAGTTGATGCAACGGATCCCGATAAGGATAATTTAACTTATGTATGGAACCTTGGAAAAGGCATTATAAAAACCACTAAAGAGCCTTCGCTTCAGTACACATTTACTAAAGCTGGTACTTATCTGGTTTACGTAACGGTGATAGACAATAATAAAGCAAGCTCTAGAAGTTCAGCAATTAATGTTACAGCAGGGAACGAACAGCCTCAGGTAGACATCCTTGTTAAAGGAAACCGATCGTTCTACTTTCCCGGTAAACCGGTAGACTACCAGGTTGTGGTAACCGACAAGGGTTCTGCGGTAAACAAGAAAAATATTTTTGTATCGAGTTCTATTACCGAAGGAACTGATCTGGCTTCGGCACCAATGGGGCATCAGGAAGTGCAGCAAACTTATCCGGGACAAGCTTTAATGCTAAAAAGCGATTGCAAATCCTGTCATGGTGTAAATACCAAGTCTGTCGGGCCATCGTTCACCGAAATCTCTAAAAAATACAAACACGTTTTTAACCCGAAACTCCATCTTGTTACCAAGATCATAAAAGGCGGAGCCGGTGTGTGGGGCGATGTACCAATGCCTTCACATACCAATCTCAAAGAGGAGGATGTTAGCAAGATGGTAGATTGGATCTTATCACTAAATGCTCAGCCTGACGCTAAAGCTTCGCTTCCCTTATCAGGAAGACAAACACCTGCTGAAGCAAATAAAACATTTGGAAAAAACACCTTTAATATAAAAGCTTCATATTTCGACCTTGGTTCAAATGGTGCTAAATCCTTATCAAATTCATACAATTTGGTTTTAAGGAGTAATTATATTGAAGCCGGAAAAATAAAAAACAGAACAAATTTTAGCAGAAAGGATTCATCGGGCTACGATTTCTTAATTGCACCTTCGGGTAAAGGAGTATTACGCTTCAATAAAATCGATCTGACAGATATAAAAGGCTTAAATATCCATATTACCGGACAAGGAGCTGAATCTGAATACAATATTGAAGTAAGACTTGGTAGTGACAACGGCAGTGTGATTGGAACCGGCACACTTCAAAGCAATAATCAAATTGCAGATAACAAATTCAATGTGTTGTTGAAACCTGTTACAGATAGAAAGGAACATAACGTTTCCATTATATTTACTCAGGTTAACCCCATTAAAAAACGACCGCTAATAAGGTGGGTGGAGTTTATATCACAATAGTTTTTAATTTGCAGAACAAAAAGAGCTTCAGCACGCTGAAGCTCTTTTTGTTCTGCAAATTTCTTACAAAAAACAACTCATTTTAGTCCCTAGCTCACCCATCGTCTTAAGCTCAAGTTTAATTAAAATTTAAGGCCAAAAATCCTATCTTTGCGGCTTCAAACACAAGCCCTGTAATGAGTCATCCAGTCAAGATAAAAAACGCTCTAATTTCTGTCTACTACAAAGACAACCTTGAACCTTTAATTAAGCTTTTAAACAGTTTTGGAGTAACAATTTACTCTACCGGTGGAACTGAAAAGTTTATTAATGATTTAGGAATAGAGGTTGTAAAAGTTGAAGACCTGACCGGTTATCCATCAATTTTAGGTGGCAGAGTTAAAACTTTGCATCCGAAAGTATTTGGGGGAATATTATCAAGAAGAGATTTACAGGAGGATATAGCTCAGGCACAACAATACGAAATACCTGAAATTGATTTAGTGATTGTTGATTTATATCCTTTTGAAGAAACGGTGAAAGCTGGTTTGGGTGAGGAAGAAATTATCGAAAAAATTGATATAGGTGGCATTTCATTAATCAGAGCAGCGGCAAAAAACTTCCAAGATGTTGTTATATTGGCTTCAAAGAACGACTACCAGAATCTTCATTCAATCTTAAGCGAAAATGACGGAAGCACCCTGCTATCTCATCGTCGTGAATTTGCAATGAAGGCATTTAATATCTCGTCGCATTACGATACCTCTATCTTCAACTACTTTAATCAGGACAATACACTTAACGTATTCAAACAAAGCGAGCAATCTGCCACCCCTTTACGCTATGGTGAGAATCCCCACCAAAAAGGGTTCTTTTATGGCAACTTAGAGGAGATGTTCACCAAGCTAAACGGCAAGGAACTTTCTTATAATAATTTAGTAGATATTGATGCAGCAGTTTCATTAATTGATGAGTTTGATGATCCCACATTTGCTATTTTAAAACACACTAACGCTTGTGGGGTAGCCTCAAGAAACAATTTATTAGATGCATGGCAACTGGCTTTAGCCTGCGACCCGGTGTCTGCATTTGGAGGGGTTATTATTTGCAACGGCGAAGTGGACGAAAAAACTGCTTCTGAGATTAATAAACTTTTCTTCGAAGTTCTAATTGCACCGGCATTTAGCGAGGCAGCATTGAAAATTCTTACTGAAAAGAAAAACAGGATACTCTTACTTAGAAAGAATGTGCCTCTTCCAACAAAGCAATTTAAAACACTATTGAATGGAGTAATTGAGCAAGACAAAGATTTGTCGATCGAAGGACCTGAATTCATGAATCCAGTTACAGATAGAAAGCCCACCGATCAAGAACTTAAAGATCTTTATTTTGCTATTAAACTTGTAAAGCATACCAAATCAAATACCATAGTGCTTGCTAAAGATGGGCAATTACTCGCAAGTGGCGTTGGTCAAACCTCCAGGGTTGATGCATTGCGTCAGGCTTTGGAAAAAGCAAAGTCATTTGATTTCGATGTAAATGGAGCCGTGATGACATCAGATGCATTTTTTCCGTTTCCTGATTGCGTGGAAATAGCAGCGAATGCAGGTATATCAGTCATTTTGCAGCCAGGCGGCTCAATAAAGGACCAGTTGTCTATCGACATGGCTAACCAAAAAGGTGTAGGAATGGTTGTTACGGGGGTTAGACATTTCAAACACTAGCCTTCGAGAATCTTTTTTCAAATGTTTGGAACTTGTGGAAAGTTTTCACGTAATTTCGATTTCTAAGTATAGCAGCACTTTTAATAAAAAGACGTTAACTTAGCTTAATTTTAACATCTAAGAATTTCTAATGGGTTTATTTAACTGGTTTACACAAGAAATTGCAATCGACCTTGGGACTGCAAATACCCTTATCATACATAATGATAAAGTCGTTGTTGACGAGCCGTCGATCGTAGCTTTCGACCGCACCACCAATAAAGTTATTGCGATTGGGCGCCAGGCCATGCAGATGGAAGGAAAAACCCATGATAATATTCGTACCGTTCGTCCTTTGAAGGATGGTGTAATAGCAGATTTTAATGCTGCTGAACACATGATTAGAGGGATGATTAAGATGATTAACAACGGAAAAGGTTGGTTTTTCCCTTCTTTAAGGATGGTGATATGCATTCCCTCTGGAATTACAGAAGTTGAAAAACGTGCGGTTCGCGATTCGGCAGAAATTGCAGGTGCAAAAGAAGTTTATCTGATTCATGAGCCAATGGCTGCTGCTGTGGGTATTGGTATCGATGTGGAAGAACCAATGGGCAACATGATAATTGATATTGGTGGTGGTACTACCGAAATTGCAGTAATTGCTCTATCTGGAATTGTTTGCGATCAATCTATCCGTGTAGCTGGTGACAATTTCGATAGTGACATCGTCCAATATATTCGCCGCCAGCATAATATTATGATTGGTGAACGGACTGCAGAAAAGATAAAGATTGAGGTTGGAGCCGCTTTGCCCGAATTAAGCGATCCGCCTGCTGACTTTGCGGTACAGGGCCGCGACCTGATGACTGGTGTTCCTAAACAAATTACCGTTTCATATACGGAGATTGCACATTGCCTCGATAAGTCAATCTCGAAAATCGAAGAAGCTATTTTAAAGGCACTTGAGATAACACCACCCGAGCTTTCGGCAGATATTTATCAAACAGGAATTTATCTTACCGGAGGTGGTGCTTTGCTGAGAGGCCTAGATAAACGCGTGGCAGCAAAAACGAAATTACCCGTTCATGTTGCTGAAGACCCGCTACGTGCTGTAGTTCGCGGAACCGGTATCTCATTGAAGAATATCAATAACTTTAAGTTTTTAATGCAATAAAAAATGAAGGATTGAATGAGAGAATGAAAGAATAATTCGCTCATTCAACCATTCTCTCATTCAATCAGTAACCTATGCGTAACCTTTTGATATTTATCAGCAAGTACAACGCATTCTTCTTTTTCGTCATTTTCTTTATCCTTTCCCTGGCACTGGTCCTCCAAAAAAACTCTTATCAACGGGCGAGCACTTTAAATTCCTCTAATATTGTAATAGGCCAAGCGTTCGAACGGTACAATACGCTAGAAAAATACCTTCGACTTGCACAAATTAATGACAGCCTAGCTCAGGAAAATTCCAGACTTCGAAAAGAGTTAAAAAGCTCTTTTTACAGAGACACAGTTGAACAAAGAACCTTTAAAGATACTACCACATTGCAACAATACACCTACCTGGTTGCAGAAGTGGTAAACAATTCTATTCATCAAAAAAACAATACGATCACCATTGACAAGGGAAACAGACATGGTATCGAAAAAGGAATGGGTGTCATTTGCTCTTCGGGGATTGTAGGGATTGTTGATAATGTATCTTCTCATTATGCTACGATAAAATCACTATTGCATCAGGACACAAGAATAAGCGCCCGGATGACAGAAAATCAGGCATTTGGCTCACTGGTTTGGGGGCAGGAAAATTACAATCCTCAAATAGCGACATTGAAAGATATTCCAAATCATGTCGAGGTGAAACGAGGCCACCATGTCGTTACATCAGGTTATTCTTCTTTGTTTCCAGCCGGAATTCCTATCGGGAGAGTTTTAGTATCGCGTAAAAAAAATGGCGAGATTTCATCTGATATTAAGGTAAAACTTAGTACCGATTTTTCTACCCTTGCCTATGTTTACATTATAAAAAGTTCGTTAGCGGCCGAAAAGCAAAGCTTAGAAGCACAAACTTTGGTACCTAAATGATTAGAATTATAACAAGTAATTTAATACGTTTTGTACTTCTGGTTTTTATCCAGGTCTTTTTGCTTAAAAATATCGGGTATTACAATTTGTCGGTACCTTTTTTTTATATCCTTTTTATCCTGCTTTTACCCTTCGAGACTCCTAACTGGCTGTTGTTCTTACTCTCATTCCTCATTGGTTTAACAGTTGATAGTTTCTACAATACACCGGGCGTAAATGCTGCGGCCTGTACCTTATTGGCTTTGGTACGAGTAATTTTCATCGCTCTTACGGTCCAACGTTTAAGTTTTGAGATAGAGCCAGAACCCAAATTGGGTATAATGGGCTTTAGATGGTTTTTCTTTTACGCCGCTATTTTAACGCTCACACATCACAGCATGCTATTCCTGATTGAAGATTTCAGCTTTAAAGACTTAAATTATACACTAATTCGTATAATTTTGAGTTCTCTTTTTACTGTATTTTTGATGCTGGTAGCCGAGTTCATCTTCTACAGGAAGAAAGAGCGTTAATAATGAATAGTTTTTTTCCCCGTAAGTATGTGGTTCAGGGTATCTTCATCGCAATAGCGATAGTATTACTGCTAAGACTTTTTTACATACAGGTAATTGATAAAAGCTATTTCCTTTCGGCAAATAACAATGTACTTCGAAAAATAATAATCTACCCTGCCCGGGGATTAATTATGGACCGTAAAGGGGAAGTCCTGGTTCAAAACGAACCCGTTTACGATGTTATGGTGATTCCAAACGAAGTAAAGCCTTTTGATACGCTTGAGTTTTGCAATCTTATCGGCATTGATAAAGCAGGTTTTGATAAACGCTTCAAAAAAGCAGTACGATATTCGCGATATACCTCTTCGATATTTGAAAAGCAGCTTTCAGCTCTTACCTACGCTGCCTTCCAGGAGAAACTGTATGAATTTCCCGGATTTTATGTTCTAAACCGTTCGGTAAGGCATTATCCTGATAGTATTGCAGGGCAATTTCTGGGTTATATTGGTGAAGTAAACGAACGTGATATAGAACGTTCGGGCGGTTTTTACCGACGGGGAGATTATATTGGCCGAACCGGAGTCGAAAAATCCTATGAAGAACTTTTAAGAGGTCAGCGCGGGGTACAAAACTTAATGGTAGATGCTTTCAACAGGCCCAAGGGTCATTTTGCTGAAGGACGTTATGATACAACCGCTGTATCAGGAGATCAATTAATCAGTTCTCTGGATAAAAAACTCCAAAAATTCGGCGAACAGTTGATGAATAATAAAATAGGCAGCATTGTAGCCATTGAACCTTCCAGTGGCGAAGTCTTGGCTTTTGTGAGCAGCCCAACCTATAATCCGAATTTAATGGTTGGAAGACAAAGAGGAAAGAATTATGGCTTACTGGATGAAAATCCCTACAAGCCAATGTTTATCCGACCGATACAAGCCGAATATCCCCCAGGTTCTATTTTCAAAGTCATCAACGCCTTACTAGGACAGCAATTCGGACTTATTAAGCCTGACACTCGGTTCTATTGCAGCGGCGGTTATTGGTATAGTGCTCGTAGACAGCAAAAATGCACACACGTTCACGGCTCATCGGACTTACCCCAATCCATACAAGTATCCTGCAACGTTTATTATGCAAACACCTATGCTGCTATGATTGATCGTTCGGGGATGCGATCTGTAAATGGTTTTAAACGATGGCGACAAGGGGTTGCCTCTTTTGGTATTGGTTCTAAATTGGATATCGATTTGCCAAACGAAAGGAAGGGCTTATTACCAACGGATAGCCTTTATACCAAACGCTTTAGAAGTGATAAGTGGCGTTCGAGTTATACTATATCCCTTGCTATCGGACAAGGTGAGTTAGGGATTACTCCTTTACAAATGGCCAACGTTGCTGCAACTGTGGCTAATCGGGGTTTTTATTATAAACCTCATTTGGTTAAAGCAATTGGCGAAAAGAAAGTCATCAAGACAGAATACACTAAAAAAAATTACGTCGCCGTAGATCAAAAGCATTTTGAGCCTGTAATACAAGGCATGAGTATGGTGGTGAATCAAGGCGGTGGAACTGCAACCTATTCCGCTATTCACAACATCGAAATTTGTGGTAAAACCGGAACGGTTCAAAATCCCCATGGGGAAGACCATTCGGTTTTCTTTGCATTTGCTCCAAGAAATAATCCTAAAATAGCAATTGCCGTAGTGGTAGAAAATGGTGGGCATGGCTCTACATGGGCGGCACCAATTGCAAGTTTAATGATTGAAAAATATATAACCGATTCTATCAGAAGAGATAAATTTTATTTAGATCGTATTCTGAGAGGAAACTTGCTACCCCGCCCTAAAGTGACACCTAAGTCCATTGTTTTAACAAGGGCTGACAGTACTTTAAAAAAAGAAAAATCTAAAGCGGGTGTGGTTAAAAAGGCTGATAGCGCAGCAATCAAAAAAAAGCCAAAGTCGCTTAGCGTAAAAAACCCTTCAAAAAATGATCAACCAGCGAAGCCTGTTCTTTAATCTTGATTGGATAATCATTTTTATCTACCTCTGCCTTTGTGTTATTGGATGGTTTAATATTCATGCTGCGGTTTTTGATCTTTCACACCCAAGCATTTTAGATCTTAACACCAATTATGGAAAGCAATTTCTATTTATAATTGTCGCGGCAATTTTAGGAGCCGTAATTCTTTTGCTTGATAATAAGTTCTTTAATGCGTTCTCCCCTATTTTTTATGGAATAACATTAATTCTATTAGTAGTAGTATTATTTGTTGGACGTAATGTAGGTGGTAATCAGGCTTGGATTCCTATCGGAAATTTCCGTCTCCAGCCTTCGGAATTTGCAAAATTTTCCACCTGCTTGCTATTAGCAAAATACCTAAGTTCTACCAATCTCAAAATGCAGGATATTCAAACTATCACTGTAAGCGGACTTATCTTGTTAATACCCATGGGTTTGATCATGCTCCAACCAGATACCGGCTCTGCACTTACCTTTACCTCGTTGATATTTGTTTTATACAGAGAGGGCCTTTCAGGATATTTTTTGGTAATTGGAGCGTTGTTTATTGCTTTATTTGTGCTCACCCTGCTTTTTAACATGTATGTTCTGATAGGAATTTTGATTCTTATTGCGGCACTTATTATTTACTCGAATAAAAAGAATCGGTCTTTTATCACAGTTATCGGCATTGGAACGATTATGTCTGTGATTTTTATTTTTAGCGTCGACTTTGCTTATGAGAACATTCTCCAATCGCACCAGCGCAACCGTATTGATGTAATACTTGGTAAAATCAACGACCCAAGAGGTGAAGGTTATAATTTGAATCAATCTAAAATTGCGATTGGTTCTGGAGGATTATGGGGGAAAGGGTATTTGCAGGGAACTCAGACAAAATATGATTTTGTTCCGGAACAAAGTACTGATTTCATTTTCTGTACCGTTGGCGAAGAATGGGGCTTTGCAGGCAGCTTCGTCGTAATTGCTTTATATGTTACATTACTTATCAGGATCATAAATCTTGCCGAGCGACAGCGATCTTCATTTACCCGCATATATGGCTATGGAGTCGCCTCCATTCTCTTTTTTCACTTCTTCATAAATATCGGCATGACCATAGGGCTGGTTCCTGTGATTGGAATACCATTGCCATTTATTAGTTACGGAGGGTCGTCACTTATCAGTTTTACAATCTTGCTTTTTATCCTCTTGAGATTGGATTCGAACCGGATGGGTGTTATTTAGAGAAACGCCTGTTTAATAGTTCATAAAATTTTTCGGCTGTTGCCTGTTTAGCTGCCCAATTATTTTTAGCTGAATAATTGGTTTTAAGAAAGTTATCAGCGGCATCAAACGAGTCAAAGCGATTTATAATTTCGATGGCTTCACTGTAGGCCAGACTATATCCGTTAAATAGGTCTTTTATAAAAAGAAGCTTATCGTTAAGATTGATGATTGACTTTAAATCGGTAACCGGCTGTCTATTAAACTGAGTGGTTGGTATTGGAGCTCGTTGAGCCGATATTATTTCATTTAAGGTAGGGACCTTTGTCTGTTCGTCCTCAAACGAATTATTAACAGAGGGCTCAACTCTAATGGTGTGTACTTCTTCGCTAATCTTCGGCTTATCTTCAGTAAAAGAATAATTTATCGGTTCTTCACCAGCTTCAGGCTTTGCAGGTTCAGGAGTAAAAAATGAAGTAAATGGCGACGACTCTGGTTGTTTAACAGGATCGGTTTGAGTTGGAGATTCTATAGTTTCCTTCTCGACTTCTGTCTCGTCTTCAATTTGGGTACTTACAACAAAATCTTCATCTCTAACCTTAGCAACCATAGGAACCGTTTCGCTTTCTACAGGCCGGTTAAATGAAGAATATGATTCCGGAAATTCCTGTTTCATTAGATGACTAGAATTAAATTGCTCCGGAGGGGCTGGGCTTATACTTTGCTTATAATCATTTGAATCAGAAAATTTTTCAACCAGCGACTCAGGCTCTGACTGAAAAGAATTTGAAACTGTTAAGTTTAATTTTTTAAGCACTTTAACATGTTCGGCAAGAAAATCAGCATTAGCAGAGAGTAGCTCAAGTTCCAGCTCGTTTAGATTTTCAGGAGCTTCAGAAAGGTATTGATATTGCTCATTAATCTCAGCTAAAATGCCTCCTATCTTCCTGAAGATGATGTCTGTTTTCATGTTTGAATAACGTTTTGAAACTATTTATGTTGGTACTACTGAGCGTAAAATTAGTATTAAATTTTTATATTGAATTTTAGTTAATATTTAATGCCAGATAAAACCGGAAGCATTGAGGTTATTTGCGGCTGCATGTTTTCGGGTAAAACCGAAGAGTTAATCCATCGTGTAAAGATTGCTAAAGATGCCGGGCTTTCTACAGCAGTTTTCAAACATTCAGTAGATAAGCGATATGATGACACCTCGGTTGTATCCCACGATCTAAACGCCATCAGCGCCGTGCTGATTGTAAATTCAGCTGCCCTCTTATCCCTCAATCTAAAATGCCAGGTAGTAGCCATTGATGAGGCACAATTTTTCGATAATGAGCTTCCAGGCACTTGCACAAAACTAGTATCGAGAGGAATACGCGTTATTATTGCAGGATTAGATATGGATTATAAAGGACAACCGTTCGGTGCAATGCCACAGGTAGTTGCTATTGCAGATAAAGTCACAAAACTAGAGGCTGTTTGTGTCCAATGTGGCTCACCGGCTACTTACTCATACCGTACTTCATTCAGCGAAAGCCAAATTTTAATAGGTGAGAAGGAAAGTTACGAACCAAGGTGTCGAGGGTGTTTTATTAATGGGAGTTAGCGTAAGACAGTAATCTTACGTGTTTTAATTTTATTATTAA
>DASWMZ010000128.1:0-7061 GCA_036399495.1 Pedobacter sp. | reverse complement strand
CCGCTCCGCCATAACGGCGGAGCGGTTAAGGAAGATTTTAAAAGAAAAATTTAAACAATGTGAGATATGAAAAAGTGGAGATTAAATTTAAAAAACAGGCCTAGTGAAAAACAAAGACTAGCAGGAAAAGCATGGTTACTTTCTGTAACTCTTTGCGCGTATTGCATGATATTTTCTGCAATATCTGCAATAGCCCAGGATGGTAATGCTGGCATTAACGAAGCCACAGAGAAAGTGCGTGGTTATTTTGATTCAGGCACTGAACTGATGTATGCTGTTGGAGCACTGGTGGGACTAATAGGCGCTATAAAGGTCTATCAAAAATGGAATGGCGGTGACCAGGATACCGGTAAGGTTGCTGCGGCATGGTTTGGTTCATGCGTATTTCTTGTAGTTGTGGCCACTGTTATTAAATCATTCTTTGGCGTTTAAAACCGAACATTATGAAAGCCATATTAATCGAGAAGCTTAAAAGCTACATCATGCAGAATAATCCTGATCTGCTGATTTCTCTACAGAACGGATTTTCACTAAGAGAATATTTGGAGGATAAAGTCCAGTCAGTTGAACCATTTATTACTCTTCTTCTGGATCAGCATAAGCCACAATATGTCATCGAAGAGCTGTGTATGAATCAGTTAACTCAAGATTTAAGGCCCTCTAAATACAACTATCTGCTTAAGGCATTAGAGGAAGATTTCTTGTCAGCCTACACTTATTTTAAAAAGAATGGGGTACTGGCCTATGAGATCTTAAACCTGATAGAGGCCGCTCAACCAACTTTTCAGAACTATAACTTCAATGAGGACAATGAGGATGACCGTATGCTCCGGTATGAAATAACCGGGATCATTAAGGCTTACCTCA
Organism: Pedobacter sp.; assembly: GCA_036399495.1. Lineage (GTDB taxonomy): Bacteria > Bacteroidota > Bacteroidia > Sphingobacteriales > Sphingobacteriaceae > Paradesertivirga. The sequence goes on along the minus strand of DASWMZ010000128.1, from coordinate 6,194 downwards.
GTAGATAATGCCTCCTGTTAAACCCAGAAATAAAGGACGAACAGGATAATACTGTCTGTAAAAGTGATAAGAGTGAACAGAAAAAAAGTGCAGTATGGCTTATAATCTTTTGCATAAACTTAGCGGAAATATCGAGGCTATCAGGATAGCGCTGGAATGGGAGAAGGGAAACAAGTCGCTTAGTAGCAATGACCTCACCAACCTTCAAAACTATTCAGGCTTTGGGGGGATTAAGGCGGTGCTATTTCCTAATGCTTCAGTTGAAGAATGGACACGCCTGGGTGCTGGCGAAGCAGATCTGCGGCTACATACAAAGGTTATGGAACTGCATCAGTTATTAAAGCAGCACCTTAACGAAGAAGATTATAAAACAGCTATTACATCTATTAAAAACAGCATCCTAACTGCATTTTACACACCTGAAGTAATTCCCCAAAGTATATTTAATGTACTCAATGAACAAGGAATTAGGCCACGGCGCATCTATGAACCTAGCAGCGGGGCAGGTATTTTCATTACTGAAGCTGTTAAGGTTTTTCCTTATCTCATTAAGATCACGGCTGTAGAAAAAGACTTTTTATCCGGTAAGATATTACAGGCACTTAGCAGTAAGCTGGAAGTACCTGTAAAAGTCTATGTGTCCGGGTTTGAAGAAGCGCCTGTAAGCGACAACGGTAAATATGATCTTATTACCAGCAATATTCCTTTTGGTAATTTTCCAGTCTATGATGCCAGTATCAGGGATAAGAACCTGAGCGGCAAGATCCATAATTATTTTTTTGCAAAAGGCTTGGAAAAAATCGGGAATGGCGGATTGCTGGCCTATATAACGACGGACGCATTCTTAAATAACCCTTCAAACAAGGAGGCACGCACGTACTTGTTTGAAAAAGCTGATTTCATCAGCCTTTCAGTAATGCCGGACAACCTGATGAAGGATACGGGTAATACGGAAGCTCCCAGTCACCTGCTCATCGTACAGAAAAACGAAAAGAAGGAAACGCTTTCATCTGAAGAACAGCTGCTAATAGAAACAACCGAGGAACATAATGAGCTCGGTGCATATCAGATTAATAGTTATCTCGCTGCTCATCCTGAACTAATCACAGGAAATGAGGTTAAAGCGGGCACTAATCAATATGGTGCAATCAACCAGTCCATCTGGCAACGTGGTACACTGGAAGATATCAAGGAAAAACTGCAACCCATATTACAGGAAGGATTTTCAGAAAGATTTAATAAGCAGGCCTTTGAGAATGTTCAATTCGAGCTTGCTTTAAACGAATCAGAGCGCAATAAACAATTTACATTCCTGGAAGTGCCGGAAGCAAAGGAGGCCGCTAGTCAAGTGCAGCTTGGTCTTTTCGATACGGCTATGCCTGCTACTGTTAACAGGGCCAGTGCCTATATCAGTAATGCAGATAAAGAAAAAGTTTCAATCGAGTCAGCCCGCATTATCAGTACGATCAGAACTAAGACTAATCCAACACACGATAGTTTTCTACTGATAACTGCGCAGCTTAAAAACAGTAACCGTTACCAATACCGGTTACAATCCAATGTTGCAGAAATAAAGTTTCTTTCTGCATGGATGAATGCCATGCAATTAGGTGAGGCCATACAGAACCTCTCCAATGACCTGAAGCAGTACGGCTACAATTATATCTATGAAGGGGATAAAACCCTCGAAGAATCTTTTGGGTTAGAGCAGAGCACGTCAGGCCTTGTTAAAGACCTGAAGTCCTTCTATAAAGAAGGAACGCTTCTGCTGCACGGCGATCAGGTTGGATATATAGGCAAACCTGGCGAAGATCTTCAGGCTTCCTTTTACCCCCTGTCGATATCCAAACATCAGCAAGGCTTTTTTGAAAAGTACATAGCCCTGCGGGATGCTTATTTGCAACTGGTAACAAGAGAGGTAAACGGGGAAACCGTTACTCAGGACGTAAGAGCGGATCTGAATCAGCTTTATGATTCTTTCTTGGGCCGCTATGGGTTGCTCAATAGCACATACAATAAAAAGTTTATCAGTAATGATATCGCATTCGGGCTTATAATGCTATCCTCTCTTGAAAGAAGAGATGGTGAAAACTTCGTTAAAGCGGATATTTTACAAGAAGCTATTACCAAAGCGGATGAACAATTCCGCACAGATGATTCGGTTGAAGCGCTGGCACATTGCCTTAACGAAAAAGGCATGGTTGATATCAGTTTTATCGAAACTGCTACCGGAATGGCATCTGGCGAAGTAATAGAAAGCCTGGGAAGCCATATTTATATGAACCCGGCTAATAATAACTGGGAAACATCTGACCAGTACCTTTCCGGAAACGTAGTAGAGAAATTATCAATAGCGGAAAACAAGCTGCTTCAGCATCCCCATAATGAACAGTACCAGCGCAGCCTGGATGCCATTGCAAGAGTTCAACCTGAAAAGATACCCTTTGAGTTGCTTGATTTTAATCTTGGGGAACGCTGGGTACCGACTTCGCTTTATGACCGCTTTGCTACAGAGCTTTTTGAGGTGGATACGAATATCACCTATTTTCAATCAGTAGATAGTTTTAAGGCCTCCATTTCCGCATACAACGCAAAGATTACCCAGGAATACGCTGTTACCCCTAAAAGCGGACGCGTCACTTATGGGAACACTTTACTGGAACATGCGCTGGAAAATACGGCTCCGTTTTTCACTTATGAAGTGAACATGGGTGAAAGAACAGTTAGGATGCCGGATAACGAGGCAATTCAGCTGGCCCATCAAAAGATAGAAAGCATCCGGGGAAAATTCATTGATTGGTTGCAGGAATTACCTGTACAGGATAAAAAAGAATTAGAGAATTTGTACAACAATACCTTCAACTGCTATGTACTCCGTGAATTTGAAGGCAGCCACCTGAGTTTTCCCGGACTAGATAAAAAGGCATTAGGCATTGAAGACCTTTATAGCTCGCAAAAAAATGCTGCATGGCGTATCATTCAGAACCGGGGTGCACTGGTCGACCATGAGGTGGGACTCGGGAAAACACTGACCATGATAGTTGCCGCTCACGAAATGAAACGGTTGGGTATCGTACATAAGCCGATGATATTGGCACTTAAAGCCAATGTCGATCAGGTCAGGGATACCTATAAAAAAGCATATCCCCAAGCTCGAATACTGGCACCAGGAGAAAATGATTTTACGCCGGATAAAAGAATGCGCTTGTTTCATGAGATCAAAAACAATAACTGGGATTGCATTATCCTTACCCATGACCAGTTTGGAAAGATCCCCCAATCTCCGGAGGTACAAAGAGAAATATTTCAGCAGGAACTGAACAATGTAGAAAGGGATCTGGAAACGCTCAAAGATATGGGAGGCTCAGTATCCCGATCCATGCTTAAAGGACTAGAGATACGTAAAAATAATTTTGAAGGCAAGCTAAAGGATATCCTGTCCCGGATAGAAAACAAGAAAGACGAAGGCATCACTTTCAAGGAAACCGGCATTGACCACCTGTTTGTGGATGAGGCGCATAAATTCAAGAACCTCACTTTTACCACCCGTCATAACCGCGTAGCTGGATTGGGCAACATGGAAGGCAGTCAGAAAGCGCTGAACATGCTTTTTGCTGTCCGCACCTTGCAACAAAAGTTTGATGCCGACCTCTGTGTAACCTTTCTTTCGGGTACGCCAATTTCAAACAGCCTTACGGAGATGTACCTCCTTTTCAAATACTTGCGGCCTAAAGAAATGGAGAGGCAGCGTATAGAGAATTTCGACGGATGGGCTGCGGTATTTGCCAGGAAAACCACTGATTTTGAGTTTAGCGTGACTAATGAGATTATTGCCAAAGAGCGTTTTCGCCATTTTATCAAAGTTCCGGAACTGGCATTATTCTACAATGAGATAACTGATTATAAAACCGGGAAGCATATCAATCTGGATAAACCCAATATGGACGAAGTATTGGTCAATATACCAATGACACCGGATCTGAAAGAGTTTACACTAAAGCTTATGGCATTTGCCAAAACCGGGAATGCCAATCTGATCGGAAGAGCGCCATTATCAGAATCGGAAGACAAAGCCAGGATGCTTATTGCTACCAATTATGCTAAGAAGATGGCTGCGGATCTGCGTCTCGTCGATGCAAGATATAGTGATCATCCCGATAATAAAGTAAGTGTTTGTGCCCGCAAGGTTGCCGAGATTTATAATGAAACATATGAACATAAAGGAACGCAGATCATATTTTGCGATTTAGGTACACCTAAACCGGGAGCATTTAATCTGTATGATGCAATCAAAGAAAAACTAGTTCGGGACCTGAACATTCCAGCCGAGCAGATAACCTTCATCCACGACTGGACAGACAAGAAAAAGCCGGACTTGTTTCGTAAAATGAATAGCGGGCAGATCCGCATTCTCTTAGGCAGCACGGAGAAAGCAGGTACGGGATTGAATGTACAGCAACGGGTGGTTGCCATGCACCATATGGATATTCCCTGGAAGCCGGCCGAATTGGAGCAACGTAATGGCCGTGGAGCAAGGCAGGGAAATCTGGTTGCAAAAAACTACTATGGTAATAACGTCCGCAATTTCATTTATGCCGTAGAGCAGTCATTAGATAACTACAAATTCAATCTGCTGAAAAATAAGCAAACTTTCATCTCCCAGATGAAGAACTGTGAGCTAAACGTACGCACCATTGACGAAGGTGCAATAGATGAAAAAAGCGGCATGAACTTCTCTGAATACATTGCGATACTGTCCGGTGATACTTCACTACTGGAAAAATCCAAGCTGGAAAAGAAAATCGCGGTTATAGAAAGCCTGAAGAAAGCTCATTTCAGGGAACAGTCCCGCTCTCGTTATCAGTTGGAAAGTTTGCAGAACGAAAAAGCCAGTATAGAAACGTTACTGGTGAAAATAAGCAGTGATGAATCATCCTATAAAAGCCGCCTGCAGTATGATAAAGAAGGGGTAAAAATAAATCCAATACAGCTAAGCGGGATAAATTCGGCAGATCCCGAAGCTATAGGAAAGCATATTATTAACCTCTATAAGCATTGGTCTCCAAAAGATGACCCCCAGATAGGTAGCCTGTACGGTTTTAACCTATATATCCAGCAACATCAGGAACCTGTTACTATTGATAGTAAGCTGCAATATCACAAGTATAATACCTTTTACGCCCAACGCGATCTTAACGGTATCAAGTATACATCTAATCAGGGTCATCCCAATGTGGACAACCCCAAACTGGCCGCACGTCATTTTCTGAATGCGATTGATAAAGTGAGCAGCCTTAAAGAAAAGTACGAAAAGGAACTGGCAGAACTAAATCGGGAAATTCCCATGACAGCGCAAATTGCAAGCAAGCCATTTGAAAAAGAAAAAGAACTGGCAGGTATGAAGGAGGAATTATCTTCTCTGGAACGTGAAATAGCTATTGGCATACAGGAAAAGCAAATGAAGCAGAACCAGGCTGAAACAGATTTGCAACCTGCAAAAAGTGAAGCACCGCATGAAGAAAGGAGTTTTATCCCTTCGATTATTAACCTGGATTCAAAGCCGGAACTATCGGGCGATCGCAAGTTGAGCCTGGTAGCTATCCCACATATGGAAACCAGGGTAAGAAGAACAAAAGGATTAAGGATGTAAAATGAATTATTATGGCAAACAGCGTATATCAGATAAATAAAGGCATCAATAAAAGCATCGAGTTCAAGGGACTGAAAGCGCAGTATATATGGTACCTGGGAGCAGGTATTCTCCTGTTGCTTATTATTTATGCGGCCATGTATATCATGGGCATCAATTCCTTTATCTGCATTAGTATTATCCTGGCTTTGGGTTCATTATTAACCATGAAGGTCTATGGAATGAGCAATAAATACGGTGAGCATGGTATGATGAAAGCCATTGCAAAAAGGAGTATCCCTAAGCTCATCAAGATTAATAGCAGGAAAATTTTCATAAAGAAATGAAGGAAAGTTATGGAACGGAAATTACCAGCATATATAATTGAAGGTACCCCATTTATTGTTGATGTCAAAAAAGGAGAACTTAGACAGGTTGCTAAGCCGGATAATATTATATCATTCAGCGATATGCAGTATGTAGGCTCACAGTATACCCTTGAGTATGATTTGTTTTCAAAGGGTCTTTCTTCTTTTTTTACAAAGGATGCCCTAAATACAAAAGT